>CAMPIG010000277.1 GCA_946886255.1 uncultured Cellvibrio sp.
ATAAATGAGAGATAACCCTCCGTCGTTTTTTCACGGCATCTCTTTTCAATTAGCCAAGATCGGCATTATTTTGGCGTTTGTGCTCAGTTTTTTTATGAGCTCAGCACAACTATACCTCGATTTTCACAACCAGCAGGAAGAACTGGAAGGTCTGATCAATCGGGTGATTGAAGTGGCCACGCCACCTGCCGCCCGTTCGGTGCAAACGCTTGACGATGAGCTCTCTGATGAAGTGGTCAACGGCCTGTTGCGTTATGGTTTTATCTATGAGGTCATCATTACTGATGAACTCGGCAATATTCTCGCCCAAGGTCGCAGTGAACGTCCACCGTCCACAACACGCTGGATGACGGAGCAACTGACGGAAAGCAGCAAGGTATATTCAGCGGATTTGATGATTGCCGGGTACGCCGAAGGTACTGCGGGCAATATCCGTTTTTCGGTGGACATGGATCAAGCATTAGCCGGTTTTTATGCGCGCTCCCAATTGGGTTTATTCACCGGGGTATTGCGCAATATGTTATTGGTGTTGCTGCTGTTTTTTGCATTTTATTTCACGCTCACCAAACCCCTCGCGAAGCTGGCTCGCGAAATCAATAACATCAATCCCGATCATCCTGGTGTGCAGCGGCTCACTCCGCTGCCAGCGCGGCGTAAAGATGAGCTGGCACAACTGATCAGCAGCAGTAATCAATTGCTTGATGTGGTGGAGCTGTCTCTGGCAAAACGGCGTGCGGTAGAACTTGCTTTGCGCAAAAGTGAAGAACACTTGCGGCAGATTATCGACAGCCTTCCCGTTATGATCGGTGCACGCAATATCGCGGGCTACTATTTGTTTGCCAATAAGGCATTGTCCGACAAGTTGGGTTTTACCCAAGAGCAAATGCGTAACCAGCATGTGCGTCAGCTGTTAAAAAATTCGGTATTCGATATTGACTCCATGTTGCAAAACGATCAACGGGTTATCAGCGGTGGGCAGGCGATTGATGTATTTGAAGAAGTTTTTATTACCGCAACGGGTGAGAGTATCTATCTACAAACCCACATCATGCCGATGGCATTTTACGATGAGAAAGTCGCGCTGATTGTATCGGTAGATGTGACCGAGCGTAAGAACGCCCAGGCAAAAATGGAATATATGGCGCACCATGATGCGCTGACCGGATTACCCAACCGTATCCAATTGGTTGAACGGCTGGAGCACGAACTGCGCCGCGCGGAGCGCCACGCCTATTACGGTGCAGTGTTATTTATCGATCTCGATCAGTTCAAGAATATCAACGATTCACTGGGTCACCCGGTCGGTGATCGAGTGTTACAGGAAGTGGCCAGTCGTCTGACGCGCACCGTGCGCGATGAAGATCTGGTGGCGCGATTGAGCGGCGATGAATTTGTGGTGGTACTGACCGTACTGGACCAGGATCTGGAAACCGCCGCGTTACGCGCAGGAGAAATCAGTGAAAAAATTCGCGCGGTTATTTCACAGCCTTGTGTTTACGAAGATATGGAATTGCGCGTGACCTGTAGTGTGGGTGTAGTGGTTTACCCCGACCGCAATAACTCGGTTCACGAACTTCTCCGTTACGCTGATACCGCTATGTATCAGGTGAAGGAAAAGGGTCGCGATTCTATCGAATTTTTCAACGAAGAAATGGCCGATAAAGTCAGTCGACAATTGGTGATGGAAGGCGACCTGCATCGTGCGCTAGATGAGCAACAATTCGAATTATATTTTCAGCCCAAGGTTGATGTGCTCAATGGTCGCGTAAAAGGGGCAGAAGCTTTATTGCGCTGGTTGCATCCCACCAAGGGTACTATTTCTCCCATCGAATTTATTCCGGTATTGGAAACCTCCGGCATGATTCTGGATGTGGGGCAGTGGGTGCTGGAGGAAGCCTGTAAAACGCTGGTGCGTTGGCAGACGCAGGGTTTATGGCAAGAAGGTATGCGCTTGAGTATTAATATCAGTCCGCGGCAGTTTCGCCGCAATGCGTTTGTCGATGACGTCTTGCGAACCTTGGACACCTACGCCATTCCACACAAATCACTGGAGATGGAAATTACCGAAGGCATTGTTATCCAGCGTGTCGATGAAGCCATTACCACCATGACCGTGCTGGCAGATCAGGGCATCAGTTTCTCGTTGGATGACTTCGGTACGGGTTATTCATCCATCAGCTATTTAAAACGTTTGCCGGTTGGTGTCTTGAAGATTGACCAGGGCTTTGTGCGCGACATCATTGAAGATCGTAATGATCGGGTGTTGGTAGAGACGATTATCACCATGGGTCGCTTGTTGGATATGGAAGTGGTTGCCGAAGGCGTTGAGCAGGCAGAACAGCTGACAATCCTCAAACAATACGGCTGTCATTTTTATCAAGGCTATTATTTCAGTCCCGCCGTAAACCTCACATCCTTCGAGAATATCCTGCGTGCTGATCAGCAAGAGACCGTTAAAACAAGCGGCTGATAATGAAGGGAAGCGCGGTATCAACGCGCAGGATGCGTTCACCTACATGCACGGCATCAAAACCGCAGCGCATCAATAGATCAATTTCGTAAGGGATGAACCCGCCTTCGGGACCAATCGCCAGTGTCACTCGCCCATCAACCTGCCTCGGGCAGGCGGTATCGGTATAGGGGTGAGCCACCAGTGCACGGGAATCCTTTATTAATACCGGCAGTTCATCTTCCACAAAAGGCTTAAAACGTTTTTCCAGGCGCACTTGCGGCATCTGTGTGTCACCGCCTTGTTCCAGACCCAACAGCAAATGATCGCGCACGCTGTCCGGCTCAAGGATTGGTGTTTGCCAGTAGCTTTTTTCTACGCGGTAGCTGTTGATCAAAATGACATCCTTCACGCCGAGGGTGGCGCAATTTTGCAGGATGCGTTTGAGCATCTTGGGGCGGGGCAGGGCGAGCATCAGGGTTAATGGCAAGGGGGCCGGTGGTGTGTGTTGCAAAGCCACGGTTAATTCAATTTCATCCGGATAAATCGCGGTGATGCTTGCGGTGCCGATGAACCCATTGATCAAACCCACTTTCAGTTGATCGTCCACACCGGCTTTGTGAATATTCAGGATATGTTGCACCCGCCGCTCATCGCGCAACCGGGCCTGGGTGGGTGAAACAAAATCATCAGCGGACAGAAGAATCAGGTTCACGGAAGATCATCCAGGATGGCGTCGGACAAGAAACAGCGTAGTGAAAAGAGTGGTGCCCCGGAGACGATTTGAACGTCCGACCTGCCGCTTAGGAGGCGGCTGCTCTATCCAACTGAGCTACCGGAGCATGGCGTTGAGTTTGCGAAGCGGCGCCATTGTAAAAAGTTTTGCCACAGAATCCAAGGCAAAGGAGTGAGAGTGGTGGAATCGCCTGAGATATGTCAGGCGATTCCCGGCCTATCAGGCTTCCGCGATACAGTGTGAACTGGCGGAACTGGTGGTAGAACCGGCGCTGGTGTACAACTGGGGTGCAGCAACCTGGCCGCGTAGCAGGTTAAGCAACTGACCGAGGGTCTGTTTGGAGCGTCCGATCATTTTGCCGTTAATTTCATTGAGTGATTTGCACTGGGCAAACTCCGCCATCAGGGTGCGCCAGCTTTCCAGCAGGTCACGGGTAGTCGCATTCTGCCCCAGGAAGATTTCCCATTGTTCCGGTGATGCCTTGAAGCCCGCAGCCTTCAACAGACTCGCACGCTGTTTGGCGTTGAGCCCGAGGGTTTCAAGCAACTGGTCTTTGCGCTCGATGATGGTCGGCAGTTCACTGTGATCGCGCTGTTCAAGAAGCTCGCGTTCGCGCAGTAACAAGGATTTCAATTCGCCGATTGCAGCGCTGTCTTGGGCAATCATGTTATGCAGGCTGTGCGGATGGAGTGTGGACATAGTCACCTCTGCGTTTATTAAAAACCTTACAAACCGACCGGGAGGTCAGGCTCGCAGGGCCTTGCTACTGCATCATCACAGCCGCTGAACGACATCATGTCTTGTCAGGCGGAATGATCAGATGCGCCATTGACCATCGCTGCCGGTTGGGGGCGGCAGCAACAGCCCCTAACCTAAAAGGTCGTCTTGCTTTAACAGGTTTTCGGCAATGCGTTCGGCGTTGATTTCAAACCGACCGCTGGCAATGGCCAGCTTTAACGCCGCGACACGCTCAACATCTACATCAGGCGACTGACTGATATTGGCCTGCAAGCGATTGAGACGTTGTGCCTCCTGACTCAACACGACGTTCTCCTTATTGGCTGCTGTTTCAGCCGGGGCGGCAGCGTTTTTGTCGGTAGACGGCGCTACGGGCGTTGTGCTGCGGCCGCGGGTGCTGGACGCGCTTCCGGGAGTAAGGTTGTTGTTTGTGTCGATAACCATGGTATTTCCCCAACTGAGTTAATGGCTGTAGCTGATAACGCAAAGGCGGGTAAGCCCGCGTGGAGTGTGCCTGAGTTTCGGCGTCCTCGCCAAAGAAACAGGACTCCTGTGTCAGCTATCGGCCTGATTTACAGGAACTTTAATGATATTCCTGCATAAATTTGATCTCGCGCACATTTCGTATAAATCAACCGGTTAGATCGATGTTCTCACTTTGCCTGCACCCACTACTTCTGCGCTCACAATTCGTTCGGATTGGCTGTTGCGCACGCGGATGCGTTGGCCGATCCGCCCGTTGGCCATCGCGATACCGGTGGAGTTCACGGCAATGGTGCCGGCTTGCATCTCAATGTGTACGGCGTCGCCGCGCTTGATGACCAAAGGCGCATCCAGGATCGAGCCGCGAAAGGCTTCGCCGGTGTTCATTGGACGCTGCAACTCCTGGCCAATAATACTTTCGGGTCGAGCCAGGTAGCCTTGGCGGAGCTGACTGACATTCACGACTTCAATGCGGACATCGCGTTCGCTAATTACATCTCCGCGCATTAAGGGACGACTGGCAACCGCAAGGGAACGAAACAGCGACACTTGCGCCGGGACATAGATAGACCAGCTTTGGGTAGCTTCGCAACGGGTTTGTACTGTCAAGTTGCCGCCACTGTTGCTTGAGTCATTTAGCGTCATGGTTAAAGGCTGGGTGCAAGCTGCCAATACCAAACGCGGATCCAGGTTGCCGACCGCAATCTCGATCCGTTCAACGCCCTGCTGCTGGTAGTGGTGTTGCAGGAAGGTTTCAACCTGTTGCTGCAGGTCACCCAGGTCTTGTCGGGGGGTATTCGCCTGGCTGGGTTGCAGCGTCAAGAAAACCACGCCAGCTACCGCCAGCAGCTGTTTCAGAGGCCCACCAACCAGATAAAAACTACGAATTCCCATAATTTGTCCTATCCTCATAGGGTGGATGCGGCGCAAAGGCCCACATTTTGTTGCCGCTATGGCAATCATCCACTAAAGAGTGACGGGTTTTAGCCGCTATAGCGTTTGTTGTTGAATTAAAGCAAAGACTGTGCCGCCGCCAGATCACCGTTGCAGTATTTTGTATCGCCTGGCTCTTGGCTGAGCTTAAACAGATAAAAGAGGTATTACATGGCCGGAGTAATGGATAGCGTCAACCAACGCACCCAGTTGGTGGGGCAGAATCGCCTGGAACTCCTGTTGTTTAGGTTGGGTGGCCAACAGATGTATGGGATCAACGTCTTTAAAGTGAAAGAGGTCCTGCAATGTCCCCCGCTTAATGCGATACCCGGCCGCAGTGCTGTGGTGCGTGGTGTGGCCCATATCCGCGGCGGCACCTTGCCGATCATGGATATGAACCTGGCTATTGGTCGGCGTGCCTTGCCGGATATTGCCAACTGTTTTGTGATCATCACGGAATACAATCGCACCGCCCAGGGTTTTCTGGTGAGTTCGGTAGAGCGTATCGTCAACATGAACTGGGGCGATATCCATCCGCCACCCAAAGGCGCAGGCAAAGAACATTACCTGACGGCGGTAACCCAGGTAGACGGCCAGCTGGTTGAGATTATTGATGTAGAGAAAATCCTTGCCGAAGTGTCGCCCCCGCGCGAAGAGATCAGTGCCGGTGTGGTAGAAAGTGGTATTGCTGAACGCGCCGTAGAGAAGCACGTACTGATTGTGGATGATTCATCCATTGCGCGGAAACAGATTCAACGGGTCGTTGAATCCATGGGCATCAAAACTACCCTCAAAAAAGACGGCCTCGAAGCCTTCAATTACCTCAAGGATCTGATTGCCGCCGGTAAAAATCCTTACAACGAATTGGTGTTGATTATTTGTGATATTGAAATGCCGGAGATGGATGGCTATACCTTTACCGCCGAGGTGCGCAACAATCCGGACCTTAAAAAACTGCACATCATCCTGCACACATCGTTAAGCGGTGTATTTAACGAAGCCATGGTGAAAAAAGTCGGCGCAGATGACTTCCTGGCAAAATTCCACCCCGATGAACTGGCGCGTCGTGTCAACGACCACTTGATGAAAACCACCGGAGAAAACCTGTTGGATAAAAAAGAGTAGGTGATATCACGGGGAGTTAATACTCAAAAAAACAGCGAGGTGTTGTGGGAAGAAGCCATCTCATAACAACAGTGAAAAATCAGATGGTTTTGTGATTGAT
>CAMPIG010000278.1 GCA_946886255.1 uncultured Cellvibrio sp.
GAATTCAGCATCACACAGCGACTCCGCAGACACGTTAACCGCCAGGGGCAATTGCATATGCCGGAGCTGATGCAGAGCGATACGGATGACAGCCAGGTCAATGCGGGGCATTAAGCCGGAGCGGGTAGCCCAATGCACAAAATAACCTGCCGGCTGTAATTGGCCATCGAGCTGAAGGCGCATGGGTGCTTCGAAATGCAGAATTGATCCGTCAGCCTGCTTTACCGGAAAACTTGCCAGCTCCAATTGTTCTGCGGAGAGAGATTGCAGAATGGTACTGCGCCATTCATTAAGGTTGAGATGACGGGAAGTGCTGTCCTGCTGCAATGTTACGACCGCGTGATTGCCTTTTATCTCTGCCTGAGCCAAGGCTCCATCCAGTTTGTTCATCAATACCGTGCGGCTTTCGTTTGCTGTGTAGCGACAAGCTGCAATAGGCAGGGCAATATGTTGCAGCGAATGCTGGGTTAAAATCTTCGCCAGATGCTGCGCGAGATCGCTTGCGATTTTTTCCGCATTGAGGTAACCAGGCACCAGCAAAACAAAATCGCTACCATTTAATCTGCCCACCTCGCTATGGGAAAGCTGCTGGCCGAACGCCTGCAAGAAATCGGCGATAGCGCATAAAAATTGGTCGACGGAGGTGTGGCCCATTTGGTGATTTAACGCAGCCAGTTCAGTAACGCGCAGGATGATCAAGGTACCCTGGGTTTCCGCATCTTCACGGGTTAACTGACTGTCGAGCAGGTTTAAAAAGTGCGCCCGGTTAGCTAACCCTGTAAGTGAATCCTGTTGCGATGCCTGTTGCAGCATGTGTAATTGACGGGTTTCCTTTTCCAGCAAGATTTTTACATTGTCAGACAGGCTGTTCATCGCACGCACCAGGCGGCGGAACTCTGTTGTACGCGGTTCGGTGGAAGTCACAAAACGTCGCTGGCCGATAGCTTCCGCTTGCTGTACAACAAGGTCCAGCGGGCGGGAGATGTATTTCAGGATGAAGGTGCCGATCAAGCCGCAACCCACGGCGACGAGCAAAAACCATTGCAGCAAATCAAGGGTTCCCGCCCAGAGTGCCTGCCAGGCAAAACGGGAATGACTTTCAACGATGAGCGTGCCGTACTGCTGCCAGCCATCTTGCACTTGCGCTATCCCCGGTGACGCGTCGAGCGAAATAAGGTGGGTGAACCAATCGGGAATGGCGGGCGTGGTATCACCTTCGTAATGACGTTCGATCATCAGGTTATTGTTGGGATCGATCAAAGCAATATGTTGGTAGTGGCCCGAATCAAACTGAGCAGAGATAAGCAGCTCCAGGGTCACAGGGTCTTTCTCCATCTGCGTCATGGATAGTGCCAGCACAGTTGCATTGTCTATGTTTTTCAATTGCAACTGCGCTTCCAGATACGCCTTGGCCGAGATCAGACTAATAGCGAAACTCCCACCTAATGCCAGTAATAAAATGGCAAGAATACCGAGCCATAATTGTTTAATCAGGGACATAAATCTCTCCAAAAAAATGCGCGCGAGACATTACGGATAGAGTCCGTCAGCTTGCATACGATTTAATACATCACGCCAGCGCGATAACCGTGCACCAGGATCGGCCCGGGATTCACCACGATTGCCAATCCACAAGCCTTCATTATTAAAACTGAATACCGGGCGCAGGTCTGAGCGTTTTCCTGCCAGTTCAATGGTGGATACCAAATTATCAAGTATTAGTGGTTCAGCGTGTGGGGCAGGGTAATAGCCAAGCACCATGTGAGCTTGAAAAATCTTGCTGTGGGTACCTCCGATTTGCGCCTTTACATAAATCAGACGCAGTTGTTCGCGCGATATGCCCAGCTTTAGCAAGGTGACATATTTGGCGATGGTGTAATCCTCGCAATCAGCCGCACGCACGCCGAGCGTTTCCAGCGGTGTGGCCCAATAGTCCTGCTGCTGCCACTGTTGCTGGTCATCACGAAAAGTAATATGCCGGTTAAAAAAATCATTAACGTGTTTAAGTTGCTCTTGCTCGGACAAGTCTGCGTTGTCTTTAACGAGCATTCGCCAGTTATTAAATAACGTGAGGCCGTCATCGCCGTAACGATTATGCATACGTTCAGCTACGGAATTTTCATTGAGTGCGAAGGTCGCGCCGGCGATGCTGATAACCAGTATCCACAACACCAGCATGGCAGGTCGCAGGCGAGCAGGTTCGGCAGTCTTCAATGACTGACTCCGTCAGCTGCTGGGTTGCCAGCCGCCGCAAAGAAAACCTGATGGGAGGGGATCATCCGTATAATGTGCATACAATTCGGGATAGGAATATTTCGCCGAATTATAGACAAGCTCTATCAACTTTGCCCGCATCATACGGGCAAAGTTCACTCGGCAAACCGTCATGCGGGTAAATCAAAAGTACGGCCTGTTGTTCAGGAGCGATTTTTTCCCTGCGCTGGGTAAGCCTGCAGATTTTCAGCGGACAATCGTGGCGATGTCCCCATGTCACAAGCGCCTTGGGGAACAGGTTGAACCCGTTGGGAGAGTACTTCCAGCGTAGATTGCAACTGGCTGAGGGTGAAGAGCACACTTTTTAGATCAATAGGTTTGTTATTCACAATGATTCGCCTTTATTGTATTTATCTGGCGCCGTTGGAGTTTGCTCTTTAAGGCTTTTCCTGGGCACAAACAGCAGTTTGTGGGCGCGTATTAGCTACTCAATGTCGTTCCGTCAACCGGATGGCCTGGCGGCCTGTTGCAGTCGTTGCAAGGTGATTGGTTCAGCATACCGCATCTATTGAATCAGAAAGATGACAACGTCTATCTGACTCAGCTATTGGCAGGTTGATATTCCTTCGCTGCGGGTTTCGGGTACGCATAGCGTTGAAACCTTGGGCGAGTCTAAAGCCTGACGTTTTAGCGCGCAAGTCCTCTCCTTATACTGATTCGTTGTTCCGGCTCGATATTGAGAAGCTAGCTTCATTTTTGACATGGGGGGGAGGTTTGCTGATAGGATTGCCGACTTCCTGGGCTATACAACATCACTATGGAATTCCTGATTCTTGCTGGTCTTATCCTCCTGAATGGCGTTTTTGCCATGTCAGAAATTGCAATAGTTACTGCGCGCAAGTCCCGTCTCGCCGCCTTGAGTGCCAAGGGAAGTGCTTCCGCCAAAGCGGCGTTGCGCTTGGCTGAAGACCCCACCCAGTTCCTGTCCACGGTACAAATCGGCATTACTTCCATTGGCCTCATGAACGGTATCTTCGGTGAGGCTTTGCTGGCTGAACCCTTCGCGCTGTGGCTGCAGGAGTTGGGCATGTCGGCGAAGAGCAGCAGTATTACGTCGACCGTTCTGGTGATAGTTGTGGTGACCTACCTCTCTATCATCGTCGGTGAACTGGTACCCAAGCGGATCGGCCAGATCAGCGCTGAGCGAATTGCTTGCCTGATCGCGCGCCCAATGTTGCTGTTGGCTACCAGTACCAAACCGTTTGTGGTGCTGTTGTCCATGTCGACACAATGGTTGATGCGCATGCTTGGTTTCAAGGAAACCGGAGACGCCAGCGTCACAGAAGAAGACATCCATGCAATGCTCAGAGAAGGTTCAGTGTCCGGGGTCATCGAGCAGAGTGAGCACGCCATGGTGCGCAATGTCTTTCGCCTTGATGAGCGGCCGGTATCGTCGATGATGGTGCCGCGCACCGATATTGTTTTTCTGGATACTGCGCTCTCACTTGAACAAAATATGCAGCGCATTATGGAGTCGCCCCATTCGCGCTTTCCAGTTTGTCATCGGCATATGGATGATTTACTCGGCGTGGTAAATGCCAAGCAATTGTTTGCCCAAGCTATCTCTGGCCAGGAGATTGATATCAAAACCCTTGCCCAGCCGTGTCACTTTATTGCAGAAAGTTTTACCGGTATGGCATTGCTCGAACATTTTCGCGCGACCAATACCCAAATGGTTTTTGTGGTGGATGAATACGGCGATTTAAAAGGCATTGTCACCTTGCAAGACTTGCTGGAAGCATTGACGGGCGAATTCAACCCGTCCCATGGTGATGATCTTATGGTGATCCAGCGCGAGGATGGTTCCTTGTTGCTGGATGGTTTGTTGTCTGCACCTGAATTAAAAGATTGTTTAGGCCTGACCGAATTACCGGGTGAAAAAACCCGTGAATACGAAACCCTGAATGGTCTGTTTATGTACCTGTTAGGTCGGGTGCCGGTCACGACCGACAAGGTGGTATTGGAGCCCTGGACACTGGAGATTGTCGATATGGATGGTATGCGCATCGACAAGGTGCTGGCGATAAAAAATCTTGCGCTTTCTGATCGGGATATTGAGTCCGGTGATGATACGGGCTAGGTCTTCAACAGACCCAGCCACAAGTATCCTCTTCAAAAGCTATTGCAAACGTTTGACCAATTCCACCCGGCGGTTTTTTTGCCGCCCTGTTTCATTATCATTTGACGCGGCTGGCGCAAAGGGCCCCACACCTTGCGCCAGCAACCGCGCCGCTGCAATGCCATGTTGTTTCACCAGACTGTCAACAACAGCTGCTGCACGTTGTTGTGATAACGTCAGATTATTTTCCCGAGTGCCCGTATCATCGGTATGGCCGACAACGTAAAGCAATAGCGTCGGGTTGCGTTTTAACAAGGTCGCAATGGCTTCCAGGGTGTCATTGGATTCCGGTTTAACGGAGGCCTTACCCGTATCAAAATAGATGCCGTAGATAAGTGCTTTTCCGGTCGCATCAATCTGTTGCTTGAGTGAGTCTGCATCGACTTTGATGAGATCGGTTGCCAGTGTTTCCGTTTCGACAATCACTTGTTGTACGGCAGCTTCACTCTCATATGCACCGATAAACAACGCCACATAAACCTCACGGTCATCAAGCGCTTTTTTGGCTAGCAGGTAATAAGGTTTTCGATAATAGTTGTAGACGTTATCTTCAACCGAAATTTTATTACCCAACTGCTGGGCTTCCCGATCCTTGCCGCAAGCGTCCAGTTCACAACGGGACAAGACGCTGAAGCCGGCACTATCCAATGCTTGTTTATAATTTTCATAGATCTTTAAGGTAGACGTATCTTTAACGACATAAAAATGTCGCGCCAGATCTCCGCTAAGGGACAGTGGTATTTGGTCTGGTGAGCCTGGAGCAGCCGGTAACGTCATGGTTTCATAATCAATTATTTCGTGGTTGCGCAGTGAAGCACCAGGATAACGGGCGAACAATTTATGATCCTTGCTCAGCTCTTTGGCATCGGCCGTTTCCGTGGGTGAGGTTGCTTGCGACTTACTGGATAGGTAGGAAGGGTCTACCGTAATCAAGTTGTCTTCCAATGGCTCGGTTTCCACAATAACTTGTTGTACGGCGGTTTCATCTTCGTAGCCGCCGATATACCACGCGCCGATAACCTTACCGTTGGGTGTGTTTTTTTCCGCAAGAAGATAATAGGGATTGTGGTAGTAATTGTAGACAGCGCCTTCCGGTGACAGATGTTCGCCTAAGACTTTGGCTTTCCGATCATTACCACAGGCATCGCGCAGGCAGGAAAATGTAATGGTGAAGTCCAGTTTTTTTAGTGCCGAAGCATAATTCTCATAGACCTTCAGCGTTGATGCACTCTTAATAATATAAAAATACTGATACAAATCTCCCGTCGCTTTCAGCGTTTCATATTCGTTATTTTCATTAACCAACGTGTTGGGAAATTGAAATGACTCGTAATCATAGGTCAATTGTTTGCGTAAACTTGCTTCGGGGTAAGTGCTGATAAGCGGATGTTCGTTGTCGGCCTGCGCGTTGAGGCAAAGCCAGCTGCAAATCATCAGAGTAACGATTTTCTTCATGAGTCAGCTCCTTGAAGAGTGTTTGGGTGCCGCAGGATAGCGGGATTTACTTTTAAAGACTGTGAATAAATATAACGTTGCGCAAATTTTATCTGCTTTCGAGAATATTATGCGTGGAGTTGCTTTACCTGGTTGTTACCAAATTTCCCATTATCGAATACAACTCTTGTGGAAGATTTTTATCGGTCTTTGATTTTTTCTGTTCCATGCACTGTCACGCATCCCGAAGTTTGCCGCTAATTCGTTGTTTTTCCTAAAATTTCGACAACGTTGTCCATTTATGGTGGCGTATTTTTCATTTTTAAAATGCGGACACGATTCTTATCCATAAGATTAAACCGCACAAAATTGCACTTAAAATTCTCATGCTTATGGCAAACGTTCCATTCACGAAAGCATGGAATATTTAATGATAAGTATTGCGCCATGTGAATTTGTTTTAATTGACAACGTTGTCCTTCGGGCTTATTGTCGGTGACGGTAATCATATTACCTGCTTGTTGTGTCTTGTGTGGTATTCGGTCAAGCAGCAAGTCACACCCCTCGCACAGTCATGATGTACGTTTCTAAGCGCTGTATCCCCACGGAGTTTTCTGCACAGGACTGAAAAATAAAAATGGTATGACTGTGATCATGATGAATCGTGAGTTGTTAGTGCGATTCACAATTGATTCAACTTTTCTCCCGCGCAGACGGGAAAATACGAAGGA
>CAMPIG010000279.1 GCA_946886255.1 uncultured Cellvibrio sp.
GCTTGTTCAACAATGGGATAGGTCGCGGCTGCGCGCGACATATCCTTATTTGTTAAGCATTTTCATTTTTCCATGGTTTTAGATTGTTAATATAAATCAATTCTACTAATAACAAACTCAACATGACTGCAAAAAGGAAGCTCACCAACACTAATATTGAAACCTTTCACGCTAAATATTCCGTTAAATTCGTCAACTACTGTGCCGCAACCTTTGTAGGACCAATTTCAATTAACTCTAATTTTTCTTCAGATAAAGCCACTTTTTCTTCGTTAGGCCAGTCTTCACAATACGGGGATTGAAGCTTCTCTACGTCAAGAGCATTCAGCATGTTGGGAACTAACTGCCCAATTTCATACCAACATGGATGGCAAAAAACGACTATTTCATTTTCTCCATTGCTGAGAGTGACAGAAGCACTTTCAGGATCACCGCCAATAAGCTCTATATTTTTAATTAATAGTTCATTCATGATTTATTTTTAGCTTAACGCTTCAAGCACCGGCGGCGAAACCGCGCAGCGGTTTTGACGTCCGCGTGGCTTGACTTGTTATACATTTTTACCACCAACCTCTTTAGCCGCTTGGGGTTTAACGAACTCTTGGTAAAACTTGCTATTGCCGAAGGCCACGCCTGCTAGAAAGATTGTGATTGCAAGGCCTGCTATATAAAACCAGTGCTTAATATCGACATGCTTCTTTAACCAAGGCCAAGTTATTTTTTTTGGATACTCCAACTCTTTAGAGGCAGCATTCCCTTCAGACCTTGGGATTTCTAAAAGAAAAAGCGGCCTTATTAAGTATGCCGATTGCCTCATCCATATTATTCAGAGCGTCTAGGTCATTACTCATTCGAGAGCACGTTACCGCTCTCAGCCGGGCCTGCGAGAACTCTTTCGTGTTTTGGTGAAAGACTTAATAAAGGCTCAACCTTATCGGCCCACTCTTCGAAAGCGTCTAGCCCTCTGAAGTCTGTGCCGCGCTTTAGCTGTAAAGCCTTTAATTTCTCAATCAATTTTCGACCTCATTGATGTATAACGCTGAGCGCAGGGGCAGTTTGTAAGTTGGGACTTTGTGGGTTACTTTTGCGCAGCAAAACCACAAAGCCGCGACTTAAAAACTGTCCAGCGCACGCAGTGCGCGAGTTGCTACACTTTGTTATGCCTATAGATGGGGCAGCAAAACCACACCACTTAACAACATAAAAAATGAACCCCAAAAATATAACCTTGCTAATAGATATTCTTTCGGATTTTTGGACTTGCTAAGCATACAAATTATTTCTTCAACAGCTTTAGCGGCACCAAGCTGTAACAATTTCCTCTCCATGAGCATCATTACAAGATTAATTGCTAGAAACATATAGACGATTAGAAAGCAAACAATTATCCATAGCTTAGTTGTTCCTATGTAAGTGACCAATGCTCACTTCTCCATTTTGCATAACGCCTTGCTTTGGGGCCGCAGTGCAGGCGCGGAGCGCCGGAACGGAGGTCCCAGCCGCGCAGCGGCGACAACAGCAACTTGTTAAGGCTTTTCACTTGGCAGAACGTTATGAGCAATAAATGACACAACACCGGCTACAAAAAGCACTAGAAGCCAGAAAAATGGAGCTGCGCGCTGATATTGTGGTACGAATTCAGAGCCAACACCATAACAACTGAGGCCCATGTTATCCCAGCGTCCGCCGGCATCCATGCAAGAGTCAATACTAAAGAATAACACTAGAGCAACAGCAGCGATTATGAATGAGATTATGACGATGACTTTCTTCATTACTCGTGAGCCTTAACGTTGCGTTCACCTGCGGATTGTAAGTAGCGCACTGCGATAAACTTCGCACAGCGATATTGCAAAAGCGCTACTTACAATGCGTCAGGTGCAATGCTTTGTTAGTGGATTTTACTGCTCCGGTAAACCTTCAATTCATTATTAAACCAAACAGAACTTAGAACTACCGAATGACCTTCGCATTTAACTTGATATTGCTTGCCTGACATACTGCTTTCAGTGGCAGCCTTTTCGATAAAAGATTCCGAAGTATCAAGTAGACCTTTCCCAACAAGGTAATCATATTTCTTTCTAATATGTACCGATGCTTCTGCAGCAGAATACCAAGACCCATTCCGATTGAATTGACAGCCAGAACTTTTTAAATGTGTAAAAAGGTGTTCAATTTCTTGCTTGGCAGAGCTAGATAATTCTTCAGCACTACAAAAAGTAGAAAGTATGGTAAGAAATGCAATTACTGAAATTTTCATTTTTTTATATTTTCGGTTGAAAAGTGCTTCGCTTCAGGCGCCTTGTCTTTATGAAACGGATTGCAGGGAGCAAAGCATGGCCCACAACAGCCAGTTAAAAAGATGGCCAATAAAACCAAAACTATCCCGATTTTGCAATTACGGTATAGGTTCATTTCTCTGTACTCACTAACGCCTTGCTTCAGCGGCCAAATCAGGATGGCGTGACTTTTGCGAACGCAAAAGACATGACAGCCTGATTTGGTCCATCTGGAAGTTATTGTTAGGCGCGATCAAATTTTCTTCATTGACTCGCCACTACAAGCCGGTAACCTGCATCGTAAGAATGTAGCGCCAGGATCTCTCGGTAACGGCGCTCCCAATCGCCGGTATCAAGATCCCGTTGAAGTCTATTCAGACTGGGCTCCACATCTTCAATAGCCCAGAAGGACGAACTGCCAGAGCGAACCCTTGGATCGAGATATGCCGCAGGCCGCTTCCAGTAGGCATATAGAAAACCATCGCTACAGTCATGTGGTATCAGCACCGGGGTTATGTTGACTGGCCCCAACCATCGTTCGAAGTCAGACATCTTGGACATCTGAGCTTCATCCAGCATCGCTAGCTCGGGTAAGTAATCTGTTAGCCAGGGCCGGTGTTCCGGATCAAATGTCAGTAAGACAATCCGCCCTCTCGTCACACGACGCATCTCACGCAAGCCCGCTTCCTTATCTGTCCAATGATGTACAGTCAAGATTGCCATGGAAGCATCAAAAGTCTTGTCTTCGAAGGGTAAATCTTCGGCGCGTGCCTGAATCGCTTCCGCTGCAAATGGACCCCGCTTTCTGATCATTTCGAGCGATGGTTCCACGGCAGTAACAATTCGATCAGTTGGCTCGTATGAACCAGCGCCTGCTCCGACATTTAGGATCGTCCGTGCTGACCCCAGGGCCTCTGTGATGATCTTAGCTATCCGCTGGTCCGGCTTACGTAGTTCCGTATAGTTGATTCCTATGGTGTCGTACTTTGCACTCGCTAGGTTTTCTTTCATAAATTCATTATGGCAATAGAATAGAGTTCTCATTGTCGCCTAACGCCAGGCTCAAGCGCGCGGCTTTGCCGCGTCGCCTTGAAGCCTTTTGTTAGGCCCATCTCTAAGTTCTCGAAGTTCTTCTTTACAAATAGACAGAAACTCATCTCTCAATTTTGGGTAAGAATCCGCAGCAGAATCGTCGCTTTCTTCGTGAAAATTCATGACGCACTTGACCAGGTTTCTGGCGGGCTGGCCCGCTGCGTCTGAATTCAACCATATTCGAGCTTCGAGCGCGGTGACATGGGTAAATTGGTCGGTAGCCTGACCTGCCTCCATCGAAAGAATGAAAAGCCTATTAATCTCAGCGAAAAAGTCTGAATAAAGCGACTCCCTCTTCTCGATTTCCATCGAAGTTCTAGTCAAATCCCAGTCCAGGCGACGAATGCTTCTAGATGAAATGAACGATACAAACCCACCCAGACATGAACCAACTAGCGTTCCACCTACACCTACGATAGCAACTAGAGTAGCAGTGTCCATCTGAAATCCTTTAATCGCCTAAAGCAGCGGCGCGCGTTAGCGCGTCCAGCCCGCAGGGCGATGCTGCCTTTACTTGTTAGGTGATTCATCAACTTTATACATCGTAGCTTCGGCCATGCTTTTCAACTTATACCTTAAGGTGTCATCCGTTAGCTCTAATACAGTGAAGCACATCTCCAGCGTGGGCTCATGCGCAATTACTTTTTCGGTATTCTTATCTATATGTATTTCTCGGGATGGGTACAAGCAAATAGAGTCACCATTACGAGAATAAGAGCCTTCCATTTCGTAAGCCACATCAGTACCAGGGAAAACACCTTTAGAAGTTACTTTCTCTGATTTAGAAAAGGTCTCATGTCCGAAGCAGGTTTCACCTTGATCCAATGACTCGCACCAAGTACCGATCAGTGGGTCTTTGGTGCAGCCATATAAGATCAGAAGAATTACGGCAATGCTGATATTTCTCATATTCACCTAACGCCCAGTTTTCGCCGTGGTTCTGATTGTTAGCTGGCACACCGCTACCTGAGACCCTTGCGGGCTTGCACAAAAGCACTGAACTCTTCCAGAACACGAGGAAGATCTTGCTCAGTAAGGTGAGCAGGCTGCGATACATCAACGTTGCGACCAATCTGCGTGGAATATTGGATGGCAATGGTGAAGACATTCTCCACATACTGCCGATCTTCACCCCACTGGACCAGCGCGTGAAGAAAGAGATAGCGTGCATTTGCATCATGACTGCACACGCTCTCGCGCCACGCATAGATAAACCGCCATACGTTGTCTGGCTTGTCCCGCTGCAACTCAAGGTTAATTCGATTGTGTGCCATTAATTTCCTTGTGACCGCTAACTAACGTCGCCAGCTGCGGCGGCCGTAACGTATTTAGCGCGAAGCGCGTTGTGTAGGCCGTCCGTCAGCCTGGCCTGGTTATGTTTCGGCTACAGCTGCCTAACAAAAAGCACCGCAAGGATTATGGTCGAAACCATCAAAAACGGTATGACAAATGCAAATTTATTCTTCTCTTTATTGGACTCATAAGCCTTTATCATATTGGTTAAGTCATCAGCGGTGAAGTTGCAGTTACAGTTTGGACACCTGTTCATGGTTATCTCAACCCAGTATCCACAGTCTACGCATGGATACTTAGATTCGGTTCGCTTAAGACTCCATACTTCCCACATGCTCACTTACTCAGAAACATAACGTTCCGCACATGGGCGCGAGTTTGCGAGCGTCCCGCCGACGCTTGCGGCGGCGTAATGCTGCGGCTTGTTATGAGTTACCTGTATATGGTTTGAAAATATTTAAAGCTTCTTTCTCTATGAGACTCCTGATGCACCGGCCTAGGTATCCATATATAGTTAGTAACTCGTTAATGATGCATAGCGCCTCTTCGGGAGATTCAGGCTTATTCAGATTTTGTAATTTTTTTCTCAATTCACCAATGTGCCTCTTTTCTTCTTGAAACTCACCAGCATATTTCTCAAACTCACTTTCTACATTATAGAATTCATGTGGCAATGATAATAAATGCACGTTAATCAGCCCATTAACGAAACCGTTGAACTTCATTTCGTCTTCTCTATCAGCTAAGGTCATGCCTGCAAACTGACCCAAACCGCTAGTTAAAGCACCCATGGCAGAAGAGTTTTCATCAAGTTTGCTTTTGTGAAATTCGAAGATTTTCTCGCGAGCTTTAAACTCGTTAGTTTTGTAAAGCTCCTTGATTTTCAACTCCAGTTGTAACTTGCCAGCCTTGTATGCAACTAATCCAGTAATTATCGCCGGGCCGAGTATCTTCACTGCATCGGATATTAACTCAATCAACAGTTTGGTAGTTTCAACATCCATAATTTATTTTACTCATAACGCAGAGTGCAGCGGCAGTTTGTGGAGTGGCGTTTTGTGCTAGCGTAGCGAAAAGCACAAAAAAAGCCACGGAACAAACTGTCCGACTGGCACGTATTGTTAGCTTTGATTACTTGACCGAACTTAAAGTGGAAGACGGCCATAAATATATACCATTGATAATGTAATAAGACTTTAAAACAGGCATTTTTCGCAATTTGAACATTGTAGGTACACCTCCAAAACGTTTCTCAAAAATAGCCACCGCTTTGAGTCTACGTGTACGCCAGAGATTAAACTCACGATTCCCCAGCCTTAGTCTCGCAGCTTCTTTTGTTGCAAACCGGTGAATTAGCGTTTTCAATTGCCTCTGGGGTAAACTTTGCCAAATGCTCACTCTCAGTAACCGACTGCCTTTTTCTAATTTCCATTCACGCTTCAGGTTGGTTTACTCCCGTAAAGCTAACATTTATATCGTAGCCTCGAAGGCCGTTTCCTAGAGCCTCATATCTCCGGCTCCGCTTTCACGCAAAACTAAGCTGAAACCCTTGAACCGTCAAGACTGATGGCGAATTGCTCTGGTTTTGCTTTCAGACAAAATGATCATCAAGGCCCATATCAACTTTTTGGAGTCAGGTGTTAACACATTGATATGCAAAGATTTATTAATAGATTCCATCCCTACTTCTAGATATGAGCCTCACAGGCCGTTTTATCAAAGCCCCATATTTCTGAACAACATAATCTTCGAGCGCTCGATAAGCCGTCCAAGTCAGAGCCCTTGCTTAATTCCTGAAAATTACCCATCCGCATTGTGGCCACCGCGCCTCATATCCTCAAAATAACAACAACTTCTTAACTTATTGAGTTTCATGACTTAATCTACACT
>CAMPIG010000280.1 GCA_946886255.1 uncultured Cellvibrio sp.
GCCTGTTCTCTGCCGCCCTATTCACTGCCTGCCGATGTCCAGGACGAGATGCGCGAAACGGTTAAAAAGATGGCCATTGAGTTGGGCGTTATCGGCCTCATGAATACTCAGCTGGCGTATCAGGACGGCAAGATCTACGTGATCGAGGTGAATCCGCGCGCTTCCCGTACCGTGCCGTTTGTGTCCAAATGTATCGGCGTATCGCTGGCCAAGGTTGCGGCGCGTTGCCAGGCTGGTATGTCTCTGGCGGAGCAAGGCTTCACCAAAGAGATTATTCCGGATTACTTCAGCGTGAAGGAAGCGGTATTCCCCTTCAATAAATTCCCCGCGGTTGACCCTATCCTCGGCCCGGAGATGAAATCCACTGGCGAGGTGATGGGTGTCGGTGATACCTTCGGCGAAGCCTATGGCAAATCGCAATTGGGTGCGAACAACCGCATCGCTGCCGGCGGAACAGCGTTCGTCAGCGTGCGCGATATGGACAAGCCCGGTATCGTGCAGGTCGGTAAGGATCTGTCGCAGCTCGGCTTCAAGATTGTGGCAACGCGTGGTACGGCAGCGGTCTTGCAACAGGCGGGGCTGGATGTGCAGATTGTTAACAAGGTTCAGGAAGGGCGTCCGCATATTGTGGATATGATCAAGAACGATGAGATTGATATGATCATCAACACCGTAGAAGGGCGCCAGGCTACGCGGGATTCTTCATCAATTCGCCGCAATGCCGAAAATCATCGCGTGTATTACACGACCACCCTCGCCGCCGGTGAGGCGGTGTGTATGGCGCTGAAGGGCGATTCGCAGATTCAAGTCCGTCGTTTACAGGATTTGCACAAGAGGATAGGTGCATGAGTACAAAATTTCCGATGACTAACCAGGGCGCTGAAAAGCTGCGCCTTGAATTGGAAGACCTTAAAAAAGTCCAGCGTCCACGTATTGTGCAGGCGATTGCCGAAGCGCGTGAACATGGCGACCTGAAAGAAAATGCAGAGTATTCAGCGGCGCGCGAACAACAAAGTTTTTGCGAGGGTCGTATTCAGGAAATCGAGGCCAAGCTGAGTAACGCGCAGATTATCGACGTTACGGCAATTCCCCATACTGGGAAGGTGATCTTCGGCACCACGGTAACCATCACCAATTTGGAGAATGACCAATCGATGACTTACCAGATCGTCGGTGACGATGAGGCGGATGTAAAAGCCAACAAAATCTCGGTAAATTCACCGATTGCCCGCGCGCTCGTTGGCAAAGAAGAAGGTGATGTGGTGGTGGTTCGTGCACCCGGTGGTGATGCTGAATATGAGATTGAAACGGTTAAACACATCTGATTGATAATAAACTCAGTTCGCGACAAAAGGCCGATTGGAAACCCAATCGGCCTTTTCATTTTTGCGCTGCCGCACACGTCTGTTACGCATACACAGTACATCTGTTGCCGATGAAGCTGCTAATATGGATGACATTCCGCTGACAAGTAATTGTTTTGCTTGAAAACCTTGAGAGGCTTCCGCAAACATGAGCTGTCGGATTGATGTGCGGCTAAAAATAGATAGGTTTCTATCGGAATTGGACGAGGTGTTATGTCGTTAAAGCTATTGTTAACCGATGCCAGTAACGCGATCGGCAGTGCCATTGAGCATGAGCTGGAACGCGAGGCATTTAATCTGTTTGTGCCCAAACCCGGTGAAGTGGATTGGCACAAGCCTGCGTCGGTAACACAATATGTTCGCCTGCTTCGTCCCGATGTCGTCATCAATTGCGCCGGCTGGGAAGATATTCCCAGCATTATCCAGCAAGCTCAATTGACTCTGGTTGCCCAACAGATTGCAGCGGCTTGCGCGCCGAATAATATTCCGTTGATCCATCTCTCCAGTTACAAAGTCTTTGGCGGCGATAACAAAAGTATCCACAGTGAGAAAGATGTACCGGAACCCAACAGCGATGCCGGACTCGCTTTTTTAACCGCTGAACAAGCTATTGAACGGCAGTTGACCAAGTGGATTGCCCTGCGCTTGAGCTGGGTAGTGGGCAGCTATGGGGAAAATCACCTGAGCCGCCTGTTGCGCGAATTGGTTGAGAAACAACACATAACCGTTAGTAGTCGTCTGCGTGGTGCACCGACGGCGCTATCCGATGCCGCGCGGGTTGCTGTAGCTATGGCAAAACAAATCACCTGTGGAGCTGAAAACTGGGGTGTGATGCACTATTGCACCAGCGATGCCTGTAGCGAAGCGGAATTTGCGGAGCAGGTATTGCAGGTACTGAAGCAGCAACAGGTGTTGCCGGAGAGTGCGGAACTCAATATTGTGGATCAGCTGCCGGAGAATGAGCCGGTTAGTGGGGTATTAAGTGCACGGCGGGTGCGGGACTACTTCGGTATTCAGGCGCGCACCTGGCGGCCGAGTGTACTACCCATGGTCAAGCAGTGGTTGCACAGCCATGTTGATGCATGACGTAGGTCGAATTAGCCGCATAGCGGCGTAATCCGACGACAGAAATGTTCAAATTGCTTCAATTGATTGTGTAGCGGGCAACATGTCGGATTACGGCGCTATGCGCCTAATCAGACCTACATAACGTGCATAAAAAAGCCCGGCGAGCCGGGCTTTTTATTTGTTGGTTACGCGAGGTTTTATTCGTAGCGCTGGAACACCAGACAGGCGTTGGTACCACCGAAACCGAAGCTGTTGGACATCACGCGTTCAAGGCGCACATTGTCCTGACGTTGCAGCACAATCGGCATGCCTTCAGCTTCCGCGTCTAATTGCTCAATATTGGCCGAGGCGCAAATGAAGTTATGCTGCATCATCAGCAGTGCATAAATCGCTTCCTGCACGCCGGTAGCACCCAGGGAGTGGCCGGTCAGAGATTTGGTTGAGCTGATTGGCGGGATGGCATCGCCGAAGGTGGCTTTGATGGCCTTCAATTCCGCCAAGTCGCCAACCGGGGTACTGGTGCCGTGGGAATTGATGTAGTCGATCGTGCCTTCTGTCGTTGCCAATGCCTGATTCATGCAGCGGATGGCGCCTTCGCCGGATGGAGCGACCATATCGTAACCATCCGAGTTAGCCCCGTAGCCTACCAGTTCCGCATAAATCTTCGCACCGCGGGCCTTGGCGTGTTCCAGTTCTTCCAGCACCAGGCAGCCACCGCCGCCGGCAATGACAAAACCATCGCGTTCCGCATCGTAGGCGCGTGATGCTTTTTCTGGGGTTTCGTTGTACTTGGTGGAAAGCGCACCCATGGCATCGAACAGGCAGGTCAATGACCAATGTTCTTCCTCGCCGCCGCCAGCAAATACGATGTCCTGTTTGCCTAACTGGATTTGCTCCATCGCGCTACCGATACAGTGAGCGCTGGTAGCGCAGGCAGAGGAGATCGAATAGTTCACACCTTTGATCTTGAAGGGTGTAGAGAGGCATGCGGAAGTGGTGCTGCCCATGGTCTGGGTGACACGGTAAGGGCCGACGCGCTTGAGACCTTTTCCGCGCAGGATATCAGCGGCTTCAACGAGGTTCATTGACGAGGCGCCGCCGGACCCCATAATGATCCCGGTACGCTCGTTAGATACCTGATCTTCACCCAGGCCGGCATCAGCAATGGCTTGTTGCATGGAGATATAGGCGAATGCTGCTGCATCACCCATAAAACGTAAAATCTTGCGATCAATCAATTCGGCGAGATTGATATCCACGGAGCCAGCCACATGGCTGCGAAACCCCATTTCCTTATAGGTCTCCTGAAATTTAATGCCGGAGCGGCCAGCGCGCAGGGCGTCCAGCACGGCAGTTTGGTCATTACCCAGACAGGACACAATGCCCATGCCGGTAACTACAACGCGTCTCATAGGCTACCTCTTATGTATTTACAGAGCCTTCTCTTTTTGTACAAGACTAACGCTTGTCTCTCGGTCAACCCGGTTGAGTGGGCGCAATTATGACATACAACTATCATCTGAATGCATCCCGGGTCACTTATGCAAAGTGGGCACTTTGACCGTCATTTTGCGGAAAGTGCCCATGCGAGTTGCGCTACTTAGAAGTTATCAGTGTTCTGAAACAGACCGACGCGTAGATCGTAAGCGAAGTAAATGTCTTTTCCATCTACAGACACGCGACCATCGGCAATGCCCATGATCAGCTTGCGTTCGATAACACGTTTCAGATTGATGTGATAGCTGAGCTTTTTAGCGGTAGGCAGGATCTGACCAGTGAATTTCACTTCACCGCAGCCCAGTGCGCGGCCCCGGCCCGGGTTGCCGCGCCAGGCCAGGAAGAAACCAACCAGCTGCCACATAGCGTCAAGGCCGAGGCAACCGGGCATGACCGGGTCACCAGGGAAGTGGCAATCGAAGAACCATAAGTCAGGAGAGATATCCAGTTCGGCAACAATCTCGCCCTTGCCGTATTCACCACCGGTTTGGCTGATGTGCACGATACGGTCCAGCATCAACATATTCGGAATAGGCAATTGCGCGTTGCCCGGGCCAAACAGGCGACCGTTGCCGCACTCGATCAGGTCTTCACGGCTGTATGAGCTTTTAGGTTCAAAAGGGATCATGTAATGGACTCGGTTGTGTTATTCAGTGGCGCCCAGACGAGAGGTATAGCCGCCGCGAAGGGCGCATTCTACCCTGTGTGCGGCACTTGTCCAGTTGAACGGGGCGGGCTGGTGGGCCGGATTTTAATAGTTGCGCCCCAGTGCAAACTGCGCAACCTGCGCCATCGCTTGGGTGTAGCGATTATCCGGCAGCAGGCGAAGTTGTGTCAGTGCCTTATTTACCTGTTGTTTGGCGCACTCAAGGGTGTAGGTCATGGCACCGGTTTGCTGGACGATAGCGAGGATGTCGGCCAGCTTGGTTGCGTCACCTTGGCGGATGGCTTCAGCAATCACTGCTGACTCAGCGGTAGAGCCGGCGCGCATGGCATAAATTAACGGTAGGGTGGGTTTCCCTTCGGCCAGATCATCGCCCACATTCTTGCCCAGCGTGGTGGCGTCGCCGGTGTAATCCAGTGCGTCATCCACCAGTTGGAAAGCCATGCCCACGTGATGACCGTATGTCTTGAGGGCAGCGCGCACGTCGGGTGAGGCGCCGCTTAGCACCGCAGCAACTTCACAGGCAGCAGCAAAAAGGACGGCGGTTTTTTTGTCGATAACGGTTAAGTAATCTGCTTCGCTGACATTGGGTTTTTTGGCGTTGACCAGTTGCTGGACTTCGCCTTCGGAGATCACATTTGTCGCATCGGAAAGAATGGCCATTACGTCCATGCTGCCGATGGCTACCATCATTTGAAAAGCGCGGGAATAAAGGAAGTCGCCGACCAGGACGCTCGGCGCATTACCCCAGTTGGCGTTGGCGGTGGGACGGCCGCGTCTCAACTGTGACATGTCCACAACATCATCGTGTAATAAGGTGGCGGTATGAATAAATTCGATGATGGCTGCCAGATCAAGATGTTGCTTGCCTGCGTAATTCAAGGCTCGGGCCGTTAATAGCACCATTAAAGGACGCAAGCGCTTGCCACCGGCTTCCACCAGGTAGTGACCAATATTTTCCACTAGGTCAACGTCGGAATGGAGACGGTCGATGATCAGTTGATTGACTGCTGCAAAGTCCTCTTTGACAGCATCATGAAATGGCAACATAGGCTGGTCTTCTTATACGAATGTGAAAGGTGGGCATGCCCACTAACGCCGAGCATCCTAGGCAGGGGGTGCGGGCCTGTCAAGCTGGTTGCCCGCGTGTCACTGGCTCGCTCAGCAGGTTGCTCAAGGCGTCAGTTGGCACTTCGCTCTCTTGATCTGTTGCTAACGGCCAGCTTTGGTAGAACTGCAACTGTGGGGGGGTAGTTGATGCGGGTGAATGGCAGGCGATCGATAAGCTGTATGCGTCTCCCAATTGATAATTGAAAAAATGCCACTCGCTGGGCTCTACCGCCAGCTCGGGGGCAAATTGTGCGCTGACACGACCGTGATTCAGGTGAAATGCAGCTTTGTCCAAACCGGTGGAGATGCCTGTGCCACGCGCTTTTAAATACGCTTCTTTCAAGGTCCACAAGCGAAAGAAATGCACATGCTGTTGCGCTTCCGGCAGGGCATTCAGCGCATCGACTTCGCTCCCATGAAAATAATGTTCGGCAATCCCCAGCCAATCCCGTTTACGCGATAACTGTTCGATATCAATACCAATCAAATTGTCCCGCGTTACAGCCAATACCGCCCGATCGCCCGCGTGGCTCAGGTTGAAGGAGAGGGCGCTGTCGATGAGGTAAGGCTTGCCATTTTGCTGCTGGGCGAAACGCCAATCTTGCGGGGCCACGTCGGCATAGCGGGAGAGGCAGGTACGCACCATAGCCCGGGTTGCCAGGTAATGGTGTTGCAACTTGGGAAATGCAAAGCGCTGCAGACGAGCGGCTTCTTCCTCGCTCAAGAGCGGATGGTAGTTTTCCAGCAGGGAGGGTTGGGCGCTAATACGGGCAAGATCCAGGATCCAGATATGAGCTGTTTGTGAATCGAGGGTGAGCATGGATATAAGT
>CAMPIG010000281.1 GCA_946886255.1 uncultured Cellvibrio sp.
CCCATAAATTTACTTTCCACGCTTGAGCCCAACCGGTTCCACCGTCGCCACGCGCATTTAACGAAGTACGCGCTGCCGCTAATAATTCTTTATTGTCAATGTTGTCAATTTGATCTCCGGGATGCAGGGCAAACAAATGGGAGACGTGACGATGATCATTCTTCGGATCGTCGAGATCCAGTTTCCACTCCTGTAACTGTTCCCATGAACCGATGCGGATTCCTTTATCCAACTGCGTCAACACTTTACCGATCTGTTGTTGAAATTGACTATCGCCGAGTTGCTCTGCAGCGTCGTAAACATTGGTCAACAGATCAAACACAATTTGTTGTGACATAGCTGCCGCCACGGTGAAATCGCCGTGCTCGGGAGAATAACTGGGGGAGACAACCAATAGACCATCGCGAGGATCTTTTACCAACGCATCCAACCAAAATTGTGCGGCACCTTTCATCACCGGATAAGCGCGATCACGCAGGAATTGTTGATCACCGGTAAAGCGGTAATGCTCGTAATAATGCTGCGCCAGCCAGGCACCTGCTTCCGGTTGCCAGAACGCTGTTGGCCACTCAATAACGCCGGTAAAACCCCAGATGTTGGTATTGAGAAATAGCGTCCAACCGTCTGCACCCAAAAGTTTTTTTGCGGAGACACGGCCGGGCTCAACCAGCGCATCAACAAAATCAAATAGTGGCCCGGTGGTTTCACTGAGGTTGGTAACCTCTGCTGGCCAGTAATTCATCTGCAAGTTAATATTTACGTGATAGTCCGCATTCCAAGGCGGCGTGATGGAGTGATTCCATACACCCTGCAAATTTGCAGGTAAGGATCCAGCGCGAGATGATGCAATCAACAAATACCGACCGTACTGAAAGTACATAGCTTCCAACGCGCGATCGCCTGCGTGATCACCGTTGCGATAATTCGCTAACAATTGGGGGGTCGGTTTGTCAGTATGGGTTTGGCCAATATCCAGGGAAACACGATCAAACAGCGCGCGGTAATCCGCCTGGTGATCGCTCAATAATTTTTTGTAAGGTTTTTTACTGGCCTGAGTTACACGCTTGGTAACCCGCGCATGAGGGTCATGGCTGCGGTAATGCGGATAAGACAACGCGTAATTCGTGCCGGCGTGGAGAATCAAGGTAGCGGCGTTAGCCTTGGTCACCGTTACCACGCCATTTTTTGCACTGGATAACCGACCACCCTCGTTAACAATGTGTACCTGCGCATCAAAGGCCAGATGATTGTCTTTTAAATGCCCCGCCAGCGTTATACGTCCGTTGCGCGCTATAGTTTTTTGTTCCCGGTTGTCCGGTGTGTTAAAGCGAGCATTGAAATTAATTTTGCCCGGCTGATCCGCCGTCACGCGCACCACAATTACACCATCCGGATAACTGGCAAAATATTCGCGGGAATATTTCACGCCCTCGTGTGAAAAACTCACGCGAGCCAGAGCACCGTGCAAATCCAGTTCACGTCGGTAATGGCTTACGTCACCAAGCGAAGGAAATTTCAGCAGCAGATCGCCAAAAGTTTGATAGTCACCGTAACCGGTGATTTTGTTCCCCAATTGCTGCGCGACGGCTTCCGGAGCCATGCGACCCTGGTCTGCCAAGGTTTTACGCACCTTGCCCAATGCCTCCAGACGCGGCTCTTTGGGCCAACCGAAGTCATAACCTTGAGTTGAACCGGGGCCGCCGGTCCAGAGGGTTTTTTCATTAAATTGAATAGTGTCCGTCGCGATACCGCCCAGAATAACCGCACCCATAGCGCCGTTACCGATAGGTAGACCTTCGCGTTCCCAATCACTGGCAGGCTGATCAAACCAAATACGCAAAGCTTGATCGGCTGTGGCCGCATTGGCGAAAGTCGCCCCCGCACACACCCAGACTATCAAGAAGATAAGACGCAGCCAGCAACTGCGGAATTCAGCCAGTGTGGCCAGGGTCAGGAACCTGCTCCACATAAAATGACCTCTTTTTATATATTTTTATGGCATAGCTAACAGGTAAGATATACACATTATTATGGTATATATGACTATTTGAATATCATATGCGAATTTTTTTACCTGTGCAATATTTATTACCTATGGATTGTGCGCTATCAATGAATAGCCACAGTCAAACGAAATAATTTATTAAAAGGGCAAAATTAATAGCTAGGAGAACTGCAGAGAGAGAGATGAGGGAATTAGGTTTCCGGGCAGGTTGGAACTGTGCAGCCTTGAGACTAAGCACGCTGCACTGCAGCTCGTGTAAAGACCTGAGCTGCGATGGCAGAGTTGCAAAAGGTGGTTACCGTTTGAGGTCCATCAGTCGGAAATAAGCCGTTTTGGGTTGCAGCTTGCGATCAAATAACAACGGATAGTTAGTCCGTCCCGGTACCGGAAAGTCATTGAGCCAACTGAGGTTGTCGCTCACCCCCCACAAGGTTACGCGATCAATTTTATCGCGGTGCTTGAGGAAGATTTTAAAGAGCGCTACATAACGCTCACTCAGAGCCTCTTCCGCCTCAGCAGTCAATCCATTGATATACGGATCGATCTCCGGACGATACTGAAAGCGGGTGGCAACGTCAGCGCCGGTAATCCCCCACACGGACGGCAGCACATCAACATCCAGCTCGGTAATATGCACACGCACGCCCTGCTCGGCGTAGGCAACAATGCTTGCTTCCAGCTCAGCCAACTCGGGATGCCCCATACCCACATGACCCTGTAAACCCACACCGTGGATAGGTACGCCTTTTATCTTGAAATCTTTCAACATGGCAACAACACCCGCGCGCTTACCAGGCATCGCCATGTTGTAATCGTTGTACATCAAGTGCGCTTTAGGATCGATGTCGTGGGCAAGATGAAATGCACGGGCAATATAATCAGTGCCCATCGCTTTATACCAAGGGCTCTTACGCCACTGGCCATCGTCCTCGATTGCTTCATTGACCACATCCCAAGCCGGAATTCGACCCTTGTAACGTTCCATTAAGGTGGTCACATGCTCATCCATCACCTTGAGCAGCGCTTTTTTGTCGAGAGGTTTGCCTTGTTCATCGAGGAATACGTTGTCCGGCACCTGGCTGTGCCACACCAGCGTATGTCCGACGATGTGCATATTGTTGCGCGCACCGAAATCAACAAACTTGTCGGCCAGGTCCCATTGCCAGTTATCCAGCGTGGGACGAATCGGACCCCATTTCATGGCGTTTTCGGCGGTGATGGAATTAAACTCGCGCGCAATTAAACCGAGCATCTTGCTGTCATTATTGGCCAGAGAAGCGGAGCTGACTGCCGTGCCGATCAGGAAGTCCTTACGGTATTGATCTTTCAAACCGGTATCCGCAAGGGCCTTGGCAAATGCCGTGTGTTTCAATTGTGCGAAGGTGCCCAGTAGAGCGGTAGATGCCAGCAGTTTACGACGGGAAATATTCATAAATGGAGTCCTCGTTATTGTTTTTGAACTCTAGTATACAAGATGAAAGTTTTACAGCTAACTAACGTTATTTAACGCTGTAAAAGCACATCGATATTTGGCGAGAAAATGATGCGGGAGAGCGGGCGGATGCCCGCGAAAAAAGCGGACACCCTGAGTACTTATTTAAAACGAGCCTCCACCCAGGCAATATATTCATTTACAAACCGGTGTAATCGGGTTTTCACGTTATCATCGGTCAACACACCATCCTCCGTGAAGACTTGCTGGGCCTGTGGCACGATAAACTCCGGCGCAGGGTATGCCTCCGCTAACACAGCAGCCAATACCAGCTTCAATTGGCCTTGGGCTCGAGCCCCACCGGTTGGTCCCTTGGATGCGCTCATGATAGCCGCCGGCTTGTGGGCCAATACTGATTTAAACGCCGGACGCGATAGCCAATCCAGGGCATTCTTCAAGCCGCCGGGCAACGCGTAATTGTATTCCGGGGTCGCAATCAACAATCCGTCTGCATCGGCGACGGCTTCTTTTAAACGGACGACCGCGTCGGGCTTGTCCTCGCCATCAATGTCCTCGTTATAAACCGGTATATCGGCAAATGACTCCAGACTAACCGTTACACCTTGCGGCAAAGCCTGAATCGCGGCATTCAGTAAAGCGGTGTTGAGAGAACCTTTGCGCAGGCTTCCACTGATGGCTATTAATTTCATAACAGGATTTCCTTCGTTAGATAAAAATGTCACAAACCGGTCAGTTGTCAGTGAAGAGGCATTATCGATAACAGCAACCGGACGTGGTTATAATCTCGGCAAGAATGCTTGCGAATACACAGCGTAATTTGACCAGCTGGCATAGCTGTTGCTCACATTTTCGCTAATGCACCACCGCTGAGCTTTTGCTCAACCCGTTTGTTCACTCACCATCGGCACAAGTGAATCAAGAGCACCATGATCGCACATAAAGGTTTATTTTCTGCACCATCTGCTAGCACGGACACCGGGATGTTCGTGCAGTTCTGCGAACTGTATCGCCAACGGCAGGACGCGCTTAACCTCATCAAACAACTTATACAAATGATCAAGGCGGTTCAACGTCATCGCGGCATGAGCATGGCCTTATTGGGCGGTAACACACTTTTCCGCGAGGAGTTTGATCGTCTGCAACTTCAATTGGAACGCCGACTGATGTCGCTGCAAACCTTTGCCGCTCATACCAACCATCTCCTGACTGAGCGGGACCAGGAAAATTTGCACAGTGCCTGGGTGACCATCAGCCGCGATTGGCAACAGGACTCGGTCATCGACAACTACGAGTTGCACTGTCATTTAATTGAACAATTATTGGGAATGCTGGCCACGCTGGCCAAACAACTGGAACAGCCGGTATCCACACTGGTAAACAGCCACCCCGATGTGGCGGTGGTGAACGTTGACGGCACCAGCTATCCGAATCGCTTTCGACACCTGGAAGTATTGCACTTTTCCACACGCTTGATGCCGTCGGTTGTCGAGCAGATAGGTCGCATCCGCGCACTGTCTACCTATGCAGCCGCTATCGGCCATTGTGACAGCCACCACGATGGAAAATTGCGCTATGTCATCCAGTGCACACGGGTTAACAATGAAAAATTGCGCCACCAGGCCAAACGCCTTGAAGGCATCCTGGAGAACGACATCGGATTGCTCGGGCAACTGAAAAGCTACGAAATTAAATTGATGTTCCTGCTCAATATGGTAGAGAGTGATGTGCTGCACGGAGGAAAGATTACCACCGACAGTAATCGTTTATTCAGCGTTGCCACCGACATCATCGATGTCTATCTTCACGTTATTGAAGACGGTATTCAGTTGATCACACGCTGGCACGAGGAAGATATTGAGAACTGGTTACAGTTCAGTTAATTCATCAACTGCCATTCAGCCCCAAAGCCCCCTTCACTTGCCATCCGCCGAAAAAGACCGAAACCTGCCATTGAGCCCTGCTCCGCCGGGTAAAATGAATGCTTGCCTTAACAAGCACAATACCTACAATAGCCCGCAAACTCTTCAATCCTCAGGTGGTATTCATGGCAAACCGGTTGTTGTTGGCGAGCGGACTCTTGTTGTCCGCCGTATGTATCCAAGCCCAAACATCTGCATCTGACATTACCATCCCGGCCTCGGACCTCAATGCATGTTTGCGCTCCAGTGTGACCGGCGCAGCGGACGATATGTCAGTAGAAGAACTCAAAGCAGGGTGCCAACTTCTGTTGGAGAAAAAATTGCTGTCACAATCCGAGGAGCTGGAAACGGAGACAGTTTCGGCAGCCCCCAAAAAAGAACGCCGGGCATTGAATGAACGCATGACTATTGAGGCTTTGAATCGGACCAACCGATTCACGCTTACCCCACACCGCCGCAACTACATCATGCTTGCCAGTTACAAAGACAATCCCAATACCGAACCCTACATTGCTGTCGACAGCCAACTGCAAAACCTTAGACATACGGAAGCGGAATTTCAGTTAAGCATCAAGATTCTACTGCGAGAAGGAATTTTTGATGACAACGGACATTTGTTCCTTGGTTATACAAGCCAGGCTTTCTGGCAAGTGTACAACCGCGATATTTCCGCCCCCTTTCGCGACACCAATCATCAACCGGAGTTGATCCTGAGTTTTACCAACGACTGGGAAATTTTCGGTTTTCGCAATGTCCTGAACGAAGGCATTATCAATCATCAATCCAACGGTCAGAGCGGCGAATTATCGCGCAGCTGGAATCGCTTGATGTTCAACACTGTCTTCGAAAAAGATAACTTTGTCTTCGCCTTTACGCCTTGGTACCGCTTGCCGGAAGATGAAGAGGATTATCCTGGCGACCCACGCGGCGACGACAACCCGGACATTGAAAAATTTATGGGTAACTTTGAACTAAACGGGGCCTACAAACGTAAACAGAATATCTTTAATGTCATGCTACGCAATAATCTGCGCAGCGAGAATAAAGGTGCAGTGGAATTAGGCTGGAGCTTCCCGGTATCGCAACGCTCCCAGACAATTCGCGGTTACGTTAAATACTTTAACGGTTACGGCCAATCATTGATTGATTACGACG
>CAMPIG010000282.1 GCA_946886255.1 uncultured Cellvibrio sp.
CGATTATGGCACTGGCATTCCCCTGGATTTTCAGCATCGTTTGTTCCAGAAATTTTCCCAGGCCGATGCATCCGACTCCCGCCAAAAAGGTGGAACAGGCCTGGGGCTGGCTATTACCAAAGAGTTAGTGGAAAACATGAACGGTAAAATCAGCGTTGAGTCGCAGCCGGGTTTGGGGAGTTGTTTTACGATTACCTTACCCTGTACGGAATAGAATGGGAGAACTCATCATGCACACTGAATTGCGGCGTATTCTTTATGTTGAAGATGACCCGGATATTCAAGCGATTGCGGTTATGGTGTTGGAGACAATCCACGGCTTTACGCTGGAGGTTTGTTCGTCCGGCACAGAAGCTGTGCAAAAAGCAGAGGCATTTAATCCGGATTTGATCTTGCTGGACGTGATGATGCCGAGTATGGATGGTCCGGAGACTTTGAAAACACTGCGGGAGTTTCCTACCTTATCCATGACCCCGGTGGTTTTTATGACGGCGAAGGTGCAACCGCAAGAGGTGCAGGCTTACCTGGATATCGGCGCGGCGGGCGTGATTGCCAAACCCTTTGATCCCATGATTCTGGTGGATCAATTGCGCGAGATCTGGGAGCGTCAGTAGCTGGTTTTTAAAAAAACGCCCGGTAAATCCGGGCGTTTTCATTAAACATGTTGAACACGTCGATCACGGCAATTTGTGAATAACCTTAACCGAATTATCGACCACACTGGCATCCACATAACCGATCATCGTCGGATTGCCAGCGACCAATGCCTTCACTGCTGCGTCATCACCACTGTCTTTAGGTGGCGTGCCTTTGCCAGTGAACACCAGTTTGGACCAATACGCTTTGTACTGGCTGGGGCTTTTATTGCAGATTTCCTGGTTGAAGAGATCGCGCGTCGCCGAGCCATCATCCTGATTCAAGGGCGTTGCCGGAGAACCGTTTGGAAAGCTTTTGCTCTTGCCCATAAACAAACGGGAAATCTCATCCGCCGTCAGGCTGTCAACGCCCGCCGAGGGATGCACAATAACGGCGACCTCGGCCAGTGTCAGGCCAGACCAACTGATGACTGCCAGAGCGGCTAAAGAACGTAAGAAATTTTTCATCATGGCGCTTCCTCTTAAAACACTGATTGCAACGCAACAGAGAAAACTTTCTGTTCGCCTTTATTATCATCCACGTCGTCGTATTGCAGCTTCAGGGCCACACCGGAGCTGACATCCCAGCGTACACCATAAGAAACGGTATCGCGGAATTCGCCACGGGTTGCCGCAATGGCTTGCAAAGTGCCGATGATGGGTGCGGTCTCGGCACTGGCCGGAATACCGGCTTCCGGCGTAGCCAGTTCGTCATCGGATTTGGCGCTGGTCACGTGAAATAAAAAGTCACCGGCACGCACACCACCCATGATGTAGTGACGAATATTTTTGGAGAGGAAGGAGTCTTCCACTTCAAACTCCACATACTCCGCCGCCGCAACAAAACGGCCCGTGTCGATATTGAGGCCCACTTCGGCGAAGGTGGTTCTGTCTTCATCAACCAGCACTTTCCCTACAGTATCGGCAAAGGGGGAGGCTTCAAGCTGACCCAGAAATTGATTGAAGCTGACAGTTTCGCTCAGCGGAAAATCGCTGAATTCAATCGTCAGATCCGTCTGGTGATACGCCGCACGCAATGTCCACCAATCGCGCCCGATAGTGGCCGCGACACCCATCTGATTTTTGGATTCCGCCGTTGCAGAAATACCCGTCAGCACAAAGTCATCATTAAAACTGCCGAAGTAAACCTGAAAACTGGTGTCGAAACTGCCTAACGCTGAGGTGTGGTAGTAGTCGATCCCGTTAACGTTGTTGAACGGTAAGTAATAGAGTTCTTGCGGTGCTGAAATCCAGGCATAGGTGTAACCTACGTCCAGGTAATCGGAAAACATATAAAAGGGTGTACGCAAACGACCGACACGTACTTTACTGTTTTCAGTGGCCTGCCAAGTCAAGTAAGCCCATTCCGCACTAAAGTCATAATCGTCGCTGCTGCGTGCAATCATTTGCACTGTGGCAGAAATTTTTTCGTTCACCTGGCCGCTCACTTGCAACCCGAGCAGGTTCTTGTCGAACGTCAAATCTTCATCGTCGTAACCGCCATAGGCGATACTGGTTTCATCGTCAACGAATCCACCACCTACGGATAAAAAACCGGAAATGTTGACATCCGCTGCCTGCGCCCAAGGCGATAGCATCACGCCGGCAACGGCCAAGGCAAGGCCGCGCTTTTTGTGTTGTGTGTTGTTTACATTCATGGATTAACCTCTCAAAAAAATTAGCCACGCCTTTTCCCATCAAACACGCTTTTTTACAACTGTCTATCAAATACTTTCTTTATCCAAGCGCACACAGAAGCACAGCTTATTGCGCTTTGGCCTTGCGAATATCGTCCAGGGTTTTTTGTGCTTTGGTATTACCTTGCGCAACGGCTTTTTGTACCCACTCCTCCGCCAATTGCGGATTTTTTTTGGTGCCTTTGCCGGCGAAGTACATATAGCCCACGATGAGCTGCGCTTCGTCGTAGCCTTGTTGGGCCGCTTTCAAATACCATTCGTGGGCGGATTTAGCATTTTGGGTTACACCTGTACCCTGGTCATAAAGGTAACCCAGCATGAATTGCGCTTGCGGATGCTCGGCATGGGCCGCTTTTTCAAACCAGTGAAATGCAGTGGCGTAATTCTGGGGAATGCGCGTGCCATCCATATAAAGATAAGCGAGGGTGTATTGCGCTTCGGTGTGGTTCTGGTCAGCGGCCTTCTGGTACCACTGAATTGCTTGTTGGTCATCCTGGGCCCGACCTTCACCTTTAAAAAAGCTGTTCGCTAATTGGAATTGCGCTTGGGCGTTACCCTGTTGAGCGGCCTTTTCAAACCAACCAAGAGCTTGGGGAAGATCTCTCTCGGTCTTCTTGCCGTCGTAGTACAGGGTGGCGAGTTCCATTTGAGCAGGCTCAATGCCGGCATTGGCAGCGGTGGTCAGCCATTTGATCGCATCGGATACATCCGGCGGAACACCATCACCCTCTGCGAGCATCTTGCCGACCTGATAGTTGGATAGTGCATGCCCTTGGCGCGCCGACTTTTTCAACCAGCCTAGCGCGCGGCCTTTGTCCTGTGGCATACCCAGGCCATCCTTTTGCATCATACCGAGGTAATAGCGCGCTTCCGCATTGCCCACCGTGGCGAGGGTGCGGAATTCTGCCAGGGCGGCATCGTACTGCTGTTTGTTGAAGGCCTTAATGCCATCGTTCAAGGTGGCGGAGACTGTGGTGCTGATCAAACACCCCAGGATAAATAACAACCTTTTCATCATTGGATATCCATCACGTCCTGCAATTGGGTGGTGGCGGACTGCGAACCGCCAGATAGAAATTATCAATACGACAAAACAAAGAAGTCGACTGCGAAACAACAAGCGACCACTGCCGCCGTACACCTGTGATCCGTCAGGTGTAGCAGGCAAGGATTTATGGGAACTGACCGCCGAGCGACAATCAGGGGGCCGTCTGATATCACCTGCGGCCTATGTTGGGCGAAGTATGAACGATCTTTTATTAAATGCAAATTTACATGCCAAGAATGTGGCATGGAACAATTTTTTTGGCGCGGCTTCGCTTGTTTTTAAACAGGCTCTGTCGCAGTTGCCGACGATTGTGGCGTGTTAGCGCATCAGCCGCTGCCTATTGATCCATCCATAGATGTTCCAGATGGCGAAAGCCCCAGGTGTCGGCCGATTCCCGCCCCTCAATCTTTTCTTCCTGCTGGCGTGCCAGGTCTACCACTTCCGGAGCAATTTGCACCTGCGATTTAGTAGAAAAGAAGATCTTGACCTTGGGTGTCAGCAGCGAATCGGGGTTTTGTTCGATCACCACGCCCAAGCGTCCGCTGGTGAGGCGCACCAATGAGCCGATGGGATAAATTCCCACGGTTTTAACGAAGGCCTGGAATACCGTGTCATCAAAGTGCCCTTTGCTCCACTCGGCCATCTTGCGGATGGCTTCGGCCGGCAACCAGCCCTTTTTATAGGGGCGATCCGAGGTTATCGCATCATAGACATCGCTTACGGCGCCCATACGGGCCAACAGGCTGATGCCGTCGCCGCGCAAGCTGTGAGGGTAGCCGGTGCCGTCGATCTTTTCGTGATGATGCAGGCAGACATCCAGCACCGCCGGGCTCACGGAGTCGCTCTTTTGCAGGATGCGCAGTCCGCGCTCAGGGTGAGTCTTCATCACCGCAAATTCGGTATCGGTTAACTTGCCCGGTTTGTTGAGGATCTGATTGGAGATAGCGATTTTGCCAACGTCGTGCAGTAACCCCGCCAGCCCGGCTTCCCGCACCTGCCCCTCGTTCATGTTCAGTTGGCGCGCCAGGGCGATCATCAGGCCGCACACGGCAACGGAATGCATGTAGGTGTATTCATCGACATTCTTAAGTCGGGCAAGGCTGATCAGTGCGTGTGGATGACGCGAGGCTGAGCTGGCAATATCCTCGACCAGATCCAACGCCTTGCCGACTTCGATGGCCTTGCCCATGCGTGCTGTGCTGAACATGTCCACCACGGATTGCTTGGCGGTATTGCACAATTGCATGGCATGGCGAACTTCGTCCGCCATGCTGCTGGTGTTGGTGGACAACGGCTTATTGGCTTCGCGCAACAGATACTCCGTTTCCTGGTCTACCTCTTCATCGGTCCTTGTGGCAGCTCCCTGTTCCACATCAAGCCCTTTGTCGGTATCGATCCAGACTTCCTGGATTCCGCTGGCAAGCAGGGTTTTCAAATCGTGTTGCTGGGTGAGTAGAAAGCGGGAGCGCCAGAACGGGTGTTCCATCCAGGAACCGCAGAGCTCCTGGATGTACATACCAGGACGGAGGTCCTGGATAGCTATTCGTTTAAGCATCGGGGTGTATGTCTCGGGTTTTTCATTCTTATCAATATTCCGGCGAACACCATTGCCCAGCCGCGCGCAGTACTGATCAATACAGTACCGATCAATCCAGACCGACAGACTCCCTGATGAGCTAAGTATAGATAGCGTCTATAGTGTTTAAAGAAATTACTTGCGTGGTTGCGTTGCAGACGAGCGCAACCGATGAAAACCATCTTTTTGCCATGATTCGAGAAGCCTGTGCCGACGACAAACGCCGACATCACCGCGAAATTAAAAGCGTTGCGCGAAGACTATGCAGCCCGCCTGCCGCAGGAACTAACCGCGCTGCACGAATTGTCAGGGCGTGCCCTGACAGACTCGGGAGCAGCGCAGGTGGCGCATCTTACGCAGTTGCACCAGCGGTTGCATAAGCTCGCCGGCTCTGCCGGGAGTTTTGGTTTTCCGCAGCTCGGCAAACAAGCCAAGCAGTTGGAGATCCAGGTGCAACAGTGGTTGGCGCAGGCGGTTGATCCGGGCCAGTTGCAGGTCATTAGTGTGGCGGTTGGTGCCCTTGTCGCTTTGGCACAGCCTGACCAGCCACCACTCTCCGTAGGGGTGACGGATACCGAAAAGCCTACTGCCCAAACACTGATTTATTTGCTTGAGGATGATCCCGCCGTAGCGGAAGACATCGTGCTGAACCTGCGCCACTTCGGTCATCGTGTTAAACACTTTGATCGGCTGGAAGAGGCCGAGGCGGTCGTCCTCCGATCGCCGCCGGATTTCATGGTGGTGGATATCGTGTTTGAGGCAGAAGGACGTGAATCCCCCTCACTGATAGCGACATTGCAACAAAAACTGCCCGGACCACTGCCGGTCGTCTTTATCTCGGCGCGCGATGATTTTGCGGCCTATCATGCGGCAGTCAAGGCGGGCGCTATTGGTTACTTTGTGAAACCCCTGGACGTGATTCGACTGGTGGATCAGCTTGAACAGTACCTGGATCGCCGCCACGAGTTGTCCTATCGCGTGTTGATTGTGGACGATGATGAAACGCTGGCGGAGCATTATCGGTTGGTGCTGAGTTCGGCGGGGATGCTGGTGGATCTAGTGACTAACCCGGAACAGGTACTCACCGCCCTGCGCAATTTTAACCCGGAGATGATCCTGCTGGATCTGAACATCCCCGAATACTCCGGTCCCGAGCTGGCACGGGTAATTCGCCTGAGCGATGAATGGCTGCGCGTGCCGATTACCTACCTGTCATCGGAAACCAATGTGGATCAGCGCATTAAAGCGATGGGGCAGGCGGGGGATGATTTCATCGCCAAACCTATCAGTGACCGCGAGCTCATCTCGGCGGTGTCTGTCCGCGCTGCCCGCAGTCGCCAGCTGAGTAACGCGATTGATCGCGACAGTCTGACGGGGCTGCTCAAACATTCGCGCATCAAGGAGCAGGTGGACATCGAACTGGCGCGTACCCGGCGCAGTGGTGAGCAATTGTGTGTGGCAATGATTGATCTGGATCATTTCAAATCCGTCAACGATAGCTATGGCCACCCGGCGGGCGATAAAGTTATCAAGGCATTGGCTCACCTGCTGCGCCAGCGCTTGCGCAAGACGGA
>CAMPIG010000283.1 GCA_946886255.1 uncultured Cellvibrio sp.
TGATGTCGGTAAAATTCAATTGCGTCACATCACCATTTCCACCGACGATACGCAGGGATTCAATATAGTCTTCGCCGCGCAACTCGGCGCTGCGCATTTGCTTACGCACCATGTCATGACGCGGCGTCAGTAACAGCTGCCAATTCTTGCCGTCAAATTGCCATTCCGTGGTAAACCGTTCTTCAATCAATGCTACGTCAGCACTGAAAAACGCGAGTAAAGTGCGGCTGATTTCGCGCTGGATCAATCCGCTTTGTTCTTCCGAGATACTGCCGGTGCCGTCTTCCTGCCAATGAATGATGTTGTCGGGGGTGATGGTGCTGGCATTGAAGAAGGGTTTGTCGCTGGCAAGGTAGAGTCCTTTTGCTTTCCAGAATATAAAGTGGCCGGATGAGGTAAGCGGGTAGTCGAGACCTTGCAGTTGTTTTTGTTGTTCAAATTTTCCGTGGATGACGGTGACTGAGTTGAGTTGTTGTATAACGGTTTGAATCGTATTTTCTTCGCTGTTGGCGAATGCAGCCTCGGTAAAAATAGAGAAAAAAGCTAGCAAGAAAAAAATAAAGTTATTGTTTTTGGTCATTACAAAACCTATGGCGAGTTCATTCGCAGCATTGACTGTAGTTTCAAAGCGGGACCGGCCAGTTTAGCGGGGCTACTTCTGAAAACGCATGAATACATCCCTGTAGCTCCTTCACGTCATCCCTGACGTGAAGGTTTCAGAAGTAGCCCCGCTAAACCGACCTCTGTGCTAAACATTAAGCATCAACACCTAATAGCGGAGAACTAAAATTTAGGATTTTTCTAAATGTCGTGGCAACGCTCTTCCAGAGCAGGGATTGCGAAGTGTATTACGAGACCATCAGAGGCATGGATGCCGATGCTGAGCGTACAGGGACGTATTCACAGCGTGTCTCGTAATACACTTCGTAATCTCTACGTCACCCACGAATTCTTAATCCGGCAATTTCCCAATCACTGCTTCCAATCGCTCGCGCAATACCGCCGGCGACTCAAAACACATCACCCCGGTCTGTTGATCCACCGCTACCTGAATCGTATAGGCCTTCGTCAACCGCTCGCCGGTTTTCACATCACTGATTACATAATCCAGTTTCAACCGATATTCCCATTCCCGCAGTGCACAACGCACGCGAATCTGCTGGCCGAAATGCAGAGGTTTGACGTACTTCAACCGCATATCAATCACCGGCCAGGCATAGCCCGTTTCTTCCATCGCGACATAACTGTAACCCAGGGAATCGAGAAATTCGCAGCGCGCAATCTCAAGGTACTTCACATAGTGGCCATGCCACACCACGCGCATGGAATCCACATCGTGAAAGGGCACCAGGATGTCGGTTTCAGTAGCGTACATAACCTGTTTTCCTACGCAAAATTATTCGTGTGGATTGCGCATGACCAGCCGCGGAAAACGGCGCAGCATGCCAAGGAATAACCGGGTGTGCATCCAGGTAATGCGCAGGTTGTCGCGCAGGATATCGAAGTGGGAGGCGATATCATCCTGATAGACAATGTGCGTGGGAATATTTTTTACCGGCACGCCCTGCCAATACAAACGCACCAGAATATCGGTATCGAAATCCATGCGTGCGCCGATGCGATGCTGCTGCAAAAGTTGCATGGTGGCAGCCAGGGGGTACAAACGATAACCACACATGGAATCTTTAAGCTGGCGCGACAGGCTGTTAACACAGACCCAGAAGTCAGTGAGTTTGCGCCCGCGACGACGCGCCGGCGGCATCTGGTCATAGCTGCGCCAACCGCTGATGACGGCGGCGGGATGTTCGCGGCCGCCGGTTAAAAACAGCGGGACATCATCGAGGTCGTGCTGGCCATCGGCATCGACTTGCAGGGCGTGGGTGTATCCCGTTTCATAAGCGTGACGCAGGCCGTGACAAACGGCAGCGCCTTTACCACTGTTCACCAGTAACCGTAATAGTGTGACGCAGGAGCTTCGTTGCGCGATGTCAGCCAGCACGGCGGCGCATCCCGGCTCGCTGCCATCATCGACCAGCACGCAATCGAGCTGATGCTCAAGCAGACGGCCCACTACGGCGCCGATACGTTGCTGGTGGTTGTAGACGGGAATAATAGCGCAGGGGCGGAAGGCCGACTCAGACATAATTCAGGCGCCCGACGGAGAAGACCGTCTCACCGGCGTGGTAACGGAAGAGGGCAAAATCGCCGGACTCATCCATTTCTATAGTGAGCTCAAGGCGCATTCCCGGCTGAATCGGATTGGTGAATTTAAGGCGGTCCAGGGTTTTGACCGGTTGTAACAAAGCGAGGAAGTCGCGTGCGCAAGCCACTGCCCAGTCGATCTGTACAACGCCTGGCAGGATAGGGAAGCCGGGGAAGTGGCCCTCAAAGCAACCCAGGTTGGCATCAACCTGCAACTGCAAGTCGGCGCGCAAACCGGCTACGCGGGCACTGACCACGTAAGGCAGGTGCGCAGGGCCAGAGGTTTTTTCAGCAAGTACCGCCATTGATCAGCCTTGCTCAGTCTCGGCGTCAGGCACCTCAGGTTTATTGAGTAGCTCATACACCGCATCCACCACGTCCTGTACGGTGCGGACCTGTTTGAAATCCGAAGGCTGGATGCGCCGGCCGGTGAACTCCTTGAGTTTTACGGTGAGGTCAACGGCATCAATGCTGTCGATATCCAGATCTTCATAGAGATTTGCATCGGGGGTAATAGCAGCAGGTTCGATCTCGAACAGCGAGACCAGGGTTTCCTGAAGGAAACCGTATATTTTTTCTTTTGAATACATACTGAACATTCCATCAAAAAGCGCAACGGGCCTTTTGTAACGGGTTGATTAAAGTCGATAAAAACCACGTTGCACCCCCATAAAACGGGGCTTGAAGCGCAAACGGCAAGATGCTGGCAGTTTAACAGAGGGATCTGAACTTTGCCTACAAAACACGGTCGTTTCGGGCTATCGGCGGGCGCTGAAAAATGCCACCAGATCGCGTGTTAGATGTCGTGCCGCTGCGCTTTGAAGATAACCTGCCCGGTAAGGCGTCGACGCAATCGGCTCTTCAACAGCGACGGTAAAGTGCGGCGGATTGGTGGGAATCGCATACCACTTCTGGCGCTTGAGCAATGCCGCCGGTTCACACCGAATCACCACTGGCGTAATCGACACGCCAGCACTCAGCGCCACATTGGATGGACCGCGGTGAAAGCGTAGCGGTTCGCCGGGTCGTGACCGAGTACCTTCCGGAAAGATAATCAGGGATTGACCCTGCTGGATATTTTCCACACAGGCAGCAAATAAATCGTCCCGCGCATTGCTGATGTAGTCGGCCGCGCGCACGGCAATGGCGGTAAACGGATTTCGCCACAAACTTCCTTTGACGACGCAATTGGTGTCTTCGGTATAGGCGATGATAAAAACCACATCCAGCAAGGAAGGATGATTGGCGATGATCAACTGGCCAGGGACACGCAAACGCTCGATGTGGTGCAACTCATAAGTGACCAAGCCCAACCAGCGCAGCAGGCGCAGATAAAAACGGAACACAGCGGCAATCAACAAGCGCGTCCAGCGGTGCTTTTGCCTGAACGGCATCAGGTAAAGCAGGGGGAAAAGACTCAGGGATAACACTACCGCGCCGCCACCGAATACGCCGAATCCCAGGGCTGTGGCCGGCAAACGCCAGCTACGCGAACGGCGCAGGCGCTGCCAGGGGCTCGGTGATTTACTCAGCGCGTCAGTCGCCACAGGCCGTCGATCTCCAGCAAGAGGTCGCTGCGGCAGACATCCGCCGCTACAAAGACCTGGGGCACATCACCGAAATGCTGTAATACCCCCGCCTTCACCACAGCCAGATCCGCCGGCTGACGCAGGTAGATCTTCAACACCTCAACGTCGAGCCGGTCCTCGCTGCCGCGCGACTGGCTCGCCAATACATGGGCGAGCAAGGAATCGATGTTATGCAGGGTCACCGCCAACTGCCCCTGAACGTCCCCCGGATGACGGGTCATATGACCCACCACACTGGCAGTGCCAGAAACAAACAGTTTGTCGGTGCCGTCTTGCAGCGTCAGCAGGCTGGCGCGGGCAAAGGATGGACTGCGCGGACCGTATTCCTGCGGATAATGGTAGGCGCTGACTTGTTGGGGATTTTCAAAATGAACTGGAGGCTGCTTGCTCGCCAGCAAGTAGATCACCAGATCACCGCCGCTGTGACCCAGGGCGCAGGCGGAGGGAAAATCTTTATCTTGTACGCCGTGACGGGCAAAAGCATCGAAACGCCCCACACAAAATTGGCGATAGCGCTCTTCCTGCTGCTCGAAAGCGTTGATATCGGCGAGGTAATTCCATACCCGTACCATATAGGGATAACCACGCTCCTGCATCGAGCTCAACAAACGGCTGTAGGCTTGTTCGGTCAACCGCTCCAGGCTTTCGTCATCGCTTTCTTCTACCCAGACCGCCAGTAACAGCAGTTCATCGCTCTGGGTCCAGTAAAGATTGTCGCTGTAATCCGAGACGCAGGAATCGGTTGTGGTGAGGGCTTCATGGATGCCGGCGGGCTCCAGCGGGCGCAGACCGGTGCTGATGACACCGGCCTGGGCGGGCGCCCGGCATTGTCCATCAAAGATCACGGTCGCCAGACAACCGGGACCAGCCGCAATAACCGGCGCCTCACCCGACTGGTAGCCACAATAAAACCCGCTCGCTTGCACTACAAAACCTCGCCAATTAGTCCGAATGACCCGCAAATGTGCGCGGATTATAGGCAGAAACCCCGGCGGAAGCCATGTTGATAACAATGAAAATTGCGCCACATCCGACTGAAATATCGCCTTGCCTAGCCTGCGGTGCTCCCGTAAAGTACGCGGGTTTCAACTTCAGGGGTAGAACTGCCATGTCGAGCGGCGACCAGAACCGTATCGCACCGCATCCGGTGCTGCAGGATTATTACAATAAAGAAGAAGAGCGTCGTAAACGCGTGGACAACATGTTCGACTCCTCTGCCGAACACTACGACTGGGTCACCGATGTCATGAGCTTCGGCTCGGGTCGTTGGTATCGTCGCCAGGCATTGCAACGGGCGGGACTCACCAGCGGCGATAAAGTCCTGGATGTGGGCGCCGGCACCGGTGTGGTGTCCTGGCTGGCACAACAGATCGTCGGTGATGACGGCCAGGTGGTTGCTCTTGATCCGAGTAAAGGCATGCTGACCCAGGCAGTTAAACTGGGGGTGAAGCAAGCGTCCCAAGGCTTGGGTGAAGCTCTTCCGTTTGCCGACAATACCTTTGATTACGTCACCATGGGCTACGCCCTGCGCCATGTCGCCGACCTGGGCGCGGCCTTTGCCGAATACCAACGCGTCCTTAAACCGGGCGGCAAAATCCTGTTGTTGGAGATTACCCGTCCACGCGGCAAACTGGGGACCTTCTTCCTCAAGGTCTATCTCAAAGGCATCATCCCCAATCTGGCGCGCATCTTCCGCCGCAGTGCCGATACCAAAGTATTGATGCGCTATTACTGGGACACTATCGAACAATGTGTGCCGCCGGAAACCATCGTGGCAGCCCTGCAACAAACCGGGCTGGAGAGCGTCAAGCGCGACGTGGTGCTGGGCATATTCAGTGAATACAGCGGCATCAAGCCCAACTAACAGGACGAATGAATGAGTATGCAAACCGATCAGGAATACGAACTGGCCAAGGTGTTGGTGAGCGCGCTGGATCTTGAAGATATCAGCGCGGAAGATATTAACCCGGAAGCGCCCTTGTTTGACCCGAGCAAGCCCGACAGTCTGGGGCTGGACTCCATCGACGCACTGGAGATCTCCCTCGCGGTGGCCAAGCATTACAAGGTGCAATTAAAAGCTGACGACGAAAATAACAAGGCGATCTTTTTCAGCCTGCGCTCGCTGTGCACCTACATCAATAGTCAGCGCAGCTGATCGTTCCTGCCGGGATATGCCACTCGCGCTGATCATCCTTTATCCCCTGCTGGTACATCTCTCCGTGGTGATAGATGTACCGCAACTGCAAGTGGCTGCCATTATCTGTTTTGCCTGCGGCCTGTTGTTCAAAGGCTTGCAACGCGGCAATAAAACCGCGTGGCTGGTGCTGGTGTGTGTCTGCCTGATCGCCTTGGGTTTTGGCTTTTTGAATATCACACTTTACGTGCTTTACCTGCCGCCGATTTTATTACCTTTATTGTTATTGTTTGTCTTTGGCCGCACGCTGCTGCCCGGACAGGAATCCCTGGTCACCGCCATCGGCGAAGCCTCGCGCGGGCCACTGTCACCGGCCATGCGCCGCTACACCCGGCGCATCACGCAGTTCTGGTGCGGCGTATTTCTGGTGATGATGCTCTGGTCGATGATCCTGCCCTGGCTGGAGCAACCGGACATCTGGTCCTGGTTTACCAATGTCATCAACTATGGTTTGGTCGGTGTGTTGTTCATCGGAGAATTTATCCTGCGCAA
>CAMPIG010000284.1 GCA_946886255.1 uncultured Cellvibrio sp.
ACTATCAGGCAAAGTCTCGTTATGCGTCAGTTAAATGTCGATCTGGGTGATCGAAGTTACCCTATCTATATCGGTGAAAAGCTTTTAGCGAATAAGCAATTCCTTGCTCCGCATATTCGCGGGCGTCAAATATGTATTGTGACCAACGAAACCATTGCGCCGTTGTATTTATCATCATTGAAAGACATGTTAACGGACTATCAAATAGATATTGTTGTGCTTCCTGATGGCGAGGCCCATAAAAACCTGGACACCCTGAACCTGATTTTCGATGGATTATTACGTGCTCGCCATAATCGCACAACGACATTGATTGCTTTGGGGGGAGGTGTTGTGGGTGACATGACTGGCTTCGCTGCGGCTTGTTATCAGCGCGGTGTGGATTTTATTCAGGTACCCACAACTCTGCTATCAATGGTGGATTCCTCGGTGGGTGGTAAAACGGGTGTTAATCACGCACTGGGTAAAAATATGATCGGAGCATTTTACCAGCCCCGTTGCGTCATCGCGGACACTGCATTGTTGGAAACGTTGCCGTCCCGTGAATTATCCGCAGGCATTGCGGAAGTTGTTAAATATGGATTGATAGCCGATTACCCTTTCTTCGAATGGTTTGAAGCCAATATGCCGGCATTGATGGCGCGCGATAAACGTGCCCTTGCTTATGCTGTCGAACGCTCTTGTCAGATTAAAGCGGACGTTGTGACACAAGATGAACACGAAGGCGGCATTCGGGCCATCCTTAACTTGGGGCATACTTTCGGGCACGCTATAGAGACAGCCCAGGGCTATGGTAACTGGTTGCATGGTGAAGCGGTGGCAGTTGGTATGGTAATGGCCGCTGATTTGTCTTGGCGTCGCGGCGCTATCAGTCAAGCTGATTTGGATCGCACAATAGCATTATTGCAGCAGGCCAAGCTGCCTGTTAAAGCACCGTCTGATATGGCCGACGAAACATTTCTGACCCTAATGGGTGTCGATAAAAAAGTACTCGATGGCCGCTTGCGTCTGGTGCTGCTGGAATCTATGGGCAAAGCCATAATTACGAGCGATATCGATGCTGAGCTGCTGGCTCAGACATTTGCAGCTTGCCGCTAAGCCGGATCAATTCTTAATTACTGTCGTTGATTGTTTGTGGAGGTGTGTATGGTTCCAGAATCCCCGATCAATGCTGATCCGGATGGTCGTATCGGCGGACGTCCGTCGGCTGGTAAGGATGGAACAGAGAATGAGCATCTCGCCGATTACCGGCAGCGCTATGGTCTGGCCTTGGATCCTTTTGCTGATGACCCGGATTTTCCATTGTTTACCGGCGCCCAGCGACGTGAGTTGCTGGATCAGTTACTCCACCTTTGCCAATTTGGTAAGAGTTTACTGGTTGTCTTGGGTGACCAGGGTGTGGGTAAAACCCGCTTGGCTCATGCGTTGCTGGATTCTATGGCAGAATCGGATGAGCTCTGTCTGATCACGGCGCAGTCTAAACAGGGGCTGGATCAGGTTTTGATTCAGATTGCTCATGCATTTTCTTTGCGCCGGGAAGGCGTTGAGACTGCTGGACAACTACTTGCAGCGTTACGAAGTTTCAGCCAACCCATTATGGGTGGTGGTGATATTGCTTTGGTAGTGATTGACGATGCTCACCACCTCGACGACCAGGCGCTCGCTGCGCTGCTCAGTCTTCTGCAAGGGCGCGATGAAGATAACCGTCGCCTGCATATCGCCTTTTTTGCTGAGCCCACATTAATCCATCGTCTCGATGAGCTGGATATGCAAGATGTCATGATCAATGACTTCCCGCTTACGCCTTTCACCCTGCACGAAACAGTTGATTACCTGAATTTCCGTATGGAAATGGCAGATTATCTGGGTCCAGAGATATTTAGTGAGTCTTTAGTGGAGCCTTGGTGGCGAGAAGCTCAGGGGCAATTACCCATAATTCATGAATATGCACGGGACTGCCTGCTTGACTCGGTTATCCCGCAGGAAAGTGCGAGCAAAAAATCATTCCCGATGCTCCATATTGTTGCGGCTGCTGCTCTGGGCGCAATATTTTTGATGACGTTTTTCTACAGCAGTGATGAGGAGGAGCCGGCAGGAGATCAAATATTCTCCCAGCCTTTGCCGATAAACCCTGTGAAGCCTGCCATGAGTTCATTCTCAGCAGGATCAGCGTCCTCTTCAGCCAGTGTCGAGTCTATAACGAATGTGCCTGTTCAACCGGTGGATAACCTATCCCTGCCAGAAAGTTTACCGGTACAAACTGGAGAGAGGCTCGATCCCCTGAGGCCCGAACAGCTTCCGCCTGCTGAGCAGTCAGTTGCATCGGCAAGTGCTGAGCCAATTGCTTCCCAGCAATCTACTGCATCCAGTGCAGCAAAACCCGAAAGTATCGCTCAGCCCAAGACTGTTAATTTTTCAGAAGACGAGCAAATCCTTCTCTCCTGGCGCGCTTCGGAATTTACTTTGCAGCTATTGGGTGTAAGTACTGAAAAAGCTGCGCGTGATTACATAGCGGCTCAGCCCAATCGGGCCGATTTGTTGATGTTCAAAACCCTGCGACAAAATAAAGACTGGTTTGTCGTCGTGGCAGGACGTTATCCAACAGCTGCTGCCGCTCGCCAAGCTGTTGCAGACTTGCCCGCAACGCAACGCAAAGCTAGGCCTTGGCCGAGGGAGTTGAGAGTAATACAGCAGGAGATAGGCGCTCGCTAGTCAATGTGTAGCATTCCGAAGGATCTATAAATTGATCCTTCGGATCTTTCGTTGAAGTTAATTGATAAATGTTGGAGCAGTTTGGGTATTCAATTCTTTCGGCCCCGTTATATCAAAAAACAAAAACCCTGTTGGTGCTTCAACATCGTCTGTGCCGCGCAGCCTCACGGTGAAGGATTGTGGCTGCGTAGTTGAAGGAATTGTTATTGATGAGGGGGTTGCACTTAAGTTGTCGGCCTCGGTAGTGTCAATGGTGACCTCTGTTCCGGCGGGCAATGCATTGCCATTGATATCCTCTAGGATTACGGTAATTTCGACAGTTTCACCGGCCGTTAAGGTCACCGAAGTTGGTTGGCCAACCAATCGATTTCCTTCGAGATAAGGATGCTCACTAGACATGGTAATAACGTAATCTTTTCGAATGGTTACACCAGTTTTTGTGCAAGTTCCATCCGGATTGCTTGCGCTGCGAACATCTTCTGTTCTACATAAAATACCGTTATAAATGCCATCACCCCTAACAGAATGTTGTTCATCATCATTGAAATCGATAATGGCTTCGCCATCGTCGCGAACGCCATTATAATTTGCGTCAAGATACGCTTCTCCTAGGTCGTCGCACGCATTGGCATTGCCGCTTGCTGTTGATGGAGGAGCGTTGAAAGCACAAGCTGGATTATCCTCATTCGCTGCAGCAAAAATATCCACATCAGCGTCATACCAGCCGTTTCCATCGTTACGTTCAAATGACTCGTTTCCCGTGGTGTGTGCAAGGACAGTGACTCTGCCGTTAGCTGGTCTTGGGTCTTGACTTCTCCAGGTAACCACACATTTGCCATTTTCTGTAACACAGCTGTCGGTGATGGCTCCGCCACTGGTGGTGAAAGCGACTGCCGTTCCGTCTGCGGGAGGATTGTTAAACGCATCGGCTAGTAAAATGGTGAACGATACTTCTTCCTCGTCATACTCCCAGCCAGCAGGATTCTTCACTGAGGCTGAAAGAGACATGCTCTTTTGGTCCGGTACACCGGTAGAAACCCTTAAGCCTTTCGATTGGGTTGAAAGCTGTGTATCAGTATCTCGCGCAGTCACTGTAACGGGTGTGGCAATTGTACCGGCTAGTACGGAGATGGATGCGTGGCCATTTGGGCCTGTCTTTGCCATTTTTGAACCATCGGGATCTGAGTTTTCACATTTGCTATCTGCCAGCGTCAAGCCCCCTACACTGGTGTTAAGCTCAAAAGCAACGCATACGCCTTGAACAGGTGCTCCGGTGCTACCGGTAACCAGAAATTTCACTGTAGACGCTTCATTGCCTCCAGTTCCTTTAAGACTGATTAATGATGGAGATGCTTCTACAAAGCTGATGCTACCAACAGTGTCCGACTCAACGGTAATTGTATGTTGTGCTGATAAGGAATTGCCCCCAATAGTTGCGGAGGCTGTTATGCGATCTTCACCTACGCAGCCTTTGGCGGTATATAAAACGGATGCTTCACCTGTCGTGGTGGTAACAGTTTTGGTAGCAACACCATCGACAGATAATTCGGCTGAGTTTGCGGCAACGCAGCGGGAATTGAATGTTACAGCTGCGCTCTCTGTAACAAGATCACCGGTGTTGCTAACAATGTTTACGGTTAATGTGGTTTCTCCGCCCGCAGATAAAGCACCCTCACCAATGCTTACTCCGATAGCGCCTTCCTGAAAAGTGCTGCCAGAGCCAAAACCTATTTGTTGGGCAACGGTAGTATCCGGCGTACTGCTATTGCCGCCACCAATGCTGCTTGAGCTGTTGTTTTGATTGTTGATTTGATCCAGCAGTGAATCGCCACCTCCACCGCCACCACAGGCAACGAGTGCCAGAGTCAAAATAGAGATAATAAGGGAGTTGTAAATCCCGGTCTTTTTTATGTGCATGATGTCTTCCTGATTTGCCAGTATCTATTGAATAAAACCGAAAAACTCTTGGACTGCGGAGGAGCGAGCCGGTTGGCTCGAGACGGTGAGCGTGGGCTTCGTGCAAATCCTTGATTTTCAGTTCTTTAACTTAGCCTATAAATGTGAAATGTTAAAGCGCGAGTCGGCATTTTGAGTGTGATCTAGTTGTTATTGCTTATTGACGCATGATGAAACTTTAATCAATCTAACGGTGGCGGATAGCGCCCAAACAGTGAACTTGCCATTACAGCCTCCAGCGGGTAATATCCTGCGCCCATTTGTCTATAGCCCCTACCCTAAGGGGCTTTTTTGTCTGGAGTGCGTTTTTTGCCCGGCAGCTATCGTGGTGCTGCCAATGTTGTGGGTGTCGCGCTCAGTAATAATGATTTGCATTGATTGAGAAACAGCCTATGACCACTGGCCTTTACCGGTTGGACGAATTCAAAGACAACTGCGGCTTTGGCTTGATTGCTCACTTGAAGGGCAAGACAAGTCACCGTTTGTTGAGAACGGCTATCGAAGCATTGACCTGCATGACCCATCGCGGCGGTATCGCAGCGGATGGCAAGACGGGCGATGGCTGCGGTCTGTTGCTCCAGAAACCGGATGCTTTCCTGCGCACTGTGGCCAAAGAAGCCTGCGGTGCTGACCTGACGCCTGTCTATGGCGTGGGCGCTGTTATGTTGAGTCGCGATGCCGCTCAGGCTGACGCCGCGCGTGCGATTCTGTCAGAAGAGCTGGTTGTCCAGGGTTTAGTGGTTGCCGGTTGGCGTGAGGTGCCGGTCGACAGCAGCTGCCTTGGGCCAATCGCGCTCAAATCTCTGCCAGTCTTCAATCATGTCTTTGTAAACAATACAGACCTGCCTCTGGAGCAGGTGAATGCGCGTTTGTTTATGGCGCGTCGCAAGGCCGAATTACGTCTTGTTGAAGATAAGTCTTTTTATATTGCCAGCCTGAGCACCGGTATCCTTTCCTATAAAGGTTTGATGATGCCGGTGGATTTGCCGCAATTCTTTGCGGATCTGGCTGATCCACGCCTGGAAACCGCCATTTGCGTCTTTCATCAGCGCTTCTCTACCAACACCATGCCGCAGTGGCCCTTGGCGCAGCCCTTCCGCATGTTGGCGCACAACGGTGAGATCAACACGGTTGTAGGTAACCGTAACTGGTCGGTTGCACGTACCCCTAAATTCTGTACGCCGCTGTTGCCCGAGTTGCAGAGCGTAACGCCGCTTGTGAATCGCACTGGCTCCGATTCTTCCAGCCTCGATAATATGCTGGAGATATTGACGCTGGGCGGTATGGAGCTGCATCGCGCTATCCGTATGCTGGTGCCGCCGGCCTGGCAGAACGTGGATCATATGGACCCGGATCTGCGCGCTTTCTATGAATACAATTCCATGCACATTGAGCCGTGGGATGGTCCTGCCGGTTTGGTTATCACCGATGGCCGCTACGCCGTGTGCACGCTTGACCGGAATGGATTGCGTCCGTCCCGGTGGGTAATCACCAAAGACGACATAATTACAGTGGCATCTGAAGTTGGCGTTTACGCATATAAGCCAGAAGATGTCGTAGCCAAGGGCCGCCTCGGCCCAGGCCAGATCATGTCTATCGATACGGCGACCGGTACCTTGCATCACACCAGGGATATCGATCAGCAGCTCAAGTCCAGCCAGCCCTACAAACAATGGCTGAAAGATCGCGCGTTGCGCGTTGAATCTACCCTGGTGGCTGACGACAAGGAAAACGGTATCGACCGTATTCAGCTCAAGTCCTACATGAAGATGTTCCAGG
>CAMPIG010000285.1 GCA_946886255.1 uncultured Cellvibrio sp.
ATTAATATCAGTGTAAACACCTTGAGCGTTTACGACCGAGTGAAAGCCTTGCTCACTGTTATCAAACGGGCGCGCGTTACGAATGTTGACCACACCTGCCGCACCGCCTTCCAACATGCCGGCAGTCGGGGTTTTTTGTACATCGAAGCGCGTAAAAAGCTCGGTGGGAAACAGATCCAGGTCGATCTCGCGATTCTGGTTTTGTGAATCAACACTGCCGGCGGAAGCGACGGCAATTTGTGCGTTATTGAGCGTTACCTTGGTAAAACTGGTGCCCAGTCCGCGAATAGAAACGTTCGTACCGTCGCCAAACACATTTCGATTGATTTGTATGCCGGGCATGCGGTTAATCGCTTCCGCGATATTGGAATCGGCAAACTTACCGATGTCTTCCGCAAAGACGGACTCCACTAACGAGGTTGATGCACGCTTGGCATTAGTGGCGCTTTGCAAACTGCCCTTGTAGCCCGTCACCACCAACTCTTCAATCTGGTTTTGCGCAATAGCCCCCGATGACGCCACCGCAAGGCTGAGTAAACTGATCTTAAACAGGGGAGAAATACGTGTTGAGTCCATACAAAAAACCCTTACTGGTTGATTATTGTTAGGCAGTTGCATGAGCCAGGAGGAGGATACAAAAGCCGTTGTTAAGGATCTTCATGTAAACTTGCGTACTTGTATACATGATTGGCACTCAATCCTATTCCTTGTCTGTTTATAGATCAACATATTGTCTGATTATATGGAGGTTTTGGCGCTGTATTGCACGGGATTAAGGCGACGGGGGGATAGGTGCCGAACTTTTTAAATATGCACGTGCGGCAGAGCGGGACATGGAGCGTTGAAAAATGCGAAAAGAGCTAGCGCGAAAAACCGCACAAAGATGAATGTAGCGACATTTAGCGATTAAACCATCATCACATTTGCGTAATTCCCATTCCTTACTATTATTTTTCATTTATAAAAATCCATCCGATGAGTTTCGCATGAAAAAAATAATAATGATCGCCGCCGTCTTTGCCGCAGGCTTTATCGCTGGCGCGCAATTTAATTCATCATCGGAACCGGTGCCTGCCAATCAATCCGCAACGGTCAATGCCGAGACTCAACAACTACAGGATCAGATTGCTGATCTCACCCGCTATGTGGAAGCGCTGGAGTCTCGTCCGAGGTCAGCCATCGAACAACCATCGCCCGTGTCAACTCACATTTCAGCTTCGCAAAGCCCGGTACCACCGTTAGCCGTGGTCAATCCTGATGCGGACGAACTCGAACGACTGCGTGAATATCAATTGAATAATGAAATAGAAAAGCACCAGATGCGTATGCAAAAACTTGAGGCTGACGCGCATACCTTCGGAACAAAAATGGAACAACAGTTTGCGGCTGAAGCTGTAGATACCTCTTGGGCGAATACAAAAAAAACGCACCTGGATTCGGCTATTGCGCAGGATGAAAATCTGCGTTGGTTACCAAGCCTGTCAAGCGAATGTCGTTCCCAACAATGTCGCTTATCCGTTCTCACCACCGATGCGGATCAACTCGCCAGCCTCAATACATCGCTGAATAACATAATAACGCAACAACAATTATTTGATTCTTACACAGTGGTTGTGGATGAAAAAAATTACAGCACGCAGATTTATTTCGAGCGCGCGGCAACAACCCATTGATAAAACGATTTTGGGGTAACCCAAAAAATATCTGTTGATCTACAGAGTCGTGAATACAAAACGATTTTTGTACCTGACTGAGCGGCCACTCTTCAACAGAGACTATAGACGCTAGAGAGCCCTGGCTCTCCTTATCAATCAAAGGAAATTAATATGAACAGAAACATTAAATTGAGTCTTAAAGGTCTTGTTGCAGGTTTGTTGGCCATGAGTGCTGTCGCTAATGCGGGATCAGAAACCTACCAGTATCCCTGGTGGGGCAATCCCTATGCTTACACCAGCGTCCGCGATTGCACCTGGACGTTCATTACCTCTTACGGTGGCAGCTGGGGTTCGCAGTTCCTGTATGAGTCCGTCGGTGCCTGTCCCTGGACGGACATGCAGGTTAATCATCCGGCGGGCGCTAGCTACGCGAATGTTGTGTTGATCAATTAATAAGTTTATGTAAGGCATGTATCCCGTTCACGTTGTAGAAACGTGAACGGGATTTTTAGGGAGGGTTTATCAGTTAATACGAAGCGGGATATAGGTTGCGTTATTGCTGGAGACCGTTTCCCCCAATGCATTGTCGTAATCAATGACCGCACCAATCCAATAATCGTTACCCGATGTTAAGTCCCCGGGGATCACCAGGTTGCGTTTGAAGGTATTGGGCTGGTTGCGTCCCACCGATATAATACCCGTGCCGATCAAACGGTCCAGCGTGGTGATGGTACTGTTGCTGGAGATGTAATAAGCAATCTTCACTTGCTGAAAACTTTTGCCGTTGTTCTCCGCCGTCAATTCCAGTTTCACTGTCTGGTTTTTGCTGGCGCGGTAGCGGCGTTCGCCATCATCAATAAAAGAACTCAACACTGCGTCAGAGGAGTTGTACAGGCGCGTGGGTTGATGCGTACTGTACTCGCCGCTGGTTCCCTGGTATTTAAAGTTGGTCAGCGATACATCTTCCATGGTACCGGTTGTTGCCCCGTATAAATGCACCGAACCGTCCGCTGCATCTTCACCCAAATATGAACGTGCGGTACTGCCGTTCACGTGAATGTGGTCCCAATCCTGACCCATAATGTTGTACCAGCGATTCTCATGTTTCAGACCCAGCGCATGACCGAACTCATGGATTGCCGTGGTCTGGAATGGACGCGCCGGACCACCGAAAGGCCAGAGGCTGGTCTTGGCCATTGAAGTGGTGTAGTTAGTCGCTACATTGAAAACCACATCCACTTCATCAATGCCGTAGTGCCAGCCGAACAACCAGTAGCAATGTCTCCAGCTGAGGGCAACCGCCGGCGCACCATCGAGAATATCGGGATTGTTGCTGAACCAGATTTCGTTCTGGTTATTATTGCGTCCCACCGATGAGTCACCGAGAGCTAACGAAAAATTAAATTTGCTGGGATTATCGTTGACCCGGTCGATCGACGTTTGCAACGAACTGGTGAACGACGAGCCAGGTACAAAACTGACATTGCTCGCGCGCATGGTCACGGTATTGCTACCCCATTTGATTTTATTGCCATTACACTCCCGCCATTTCGCGGCATTAACCTCAAGGGTAATCAGACTGATGAATAGTGCAGTGATAACTAGAAAATTTCTGTTCATTTTATGCTTCCTTGTCCAAGACGATTTATCCAATACGATGATTATCTGAGAACGGGATTGCCGTTATTTTTCTCAACCATCTCCTCTTCCCAGCGATCAAAGTCACTGGCGTTCGGTACACGGGTTGAGGTGAATTCAAGATCCCTTGGCGTCGTCGGTTTCAGAACAGGGACTTTGATAGCATCGTTGATATTGGCAGAGAAAAAACGAACCGAACCATCGTGTAATGTCGGGAAACCTTTCGACAGTTCTTTCATGTCGGCAATAAATTGCTCCGCTTTTACAGCATTGGCAGGTATCGGCTCTGGTTGTGGCTCAGACGGATCAAGACGCGGTTCGGATAGACCGAGACCATAGTCTATCGCTTCCCCGGTAGCAGGATTAATCACCGCCGACGAAACACGCAGCGCTTTTTCTTTCGTCGCTACAATCGCCAGATCATCCTCTGTGGCCAACACACCATTGCGAATGCGGAACCGGCCTTTGCTGCAGTCCACCAGCGGACAAAAGCTGGTGTTATTTTTGCGCACAAATAACACGTCTGTTTCACCCACATGAAAATCCGGTGACTCTGAAACATCCAGGTAACGAATCACGTCGCCCTTCTGTTGGCGGCCGCCCATAAAGCGCAGCGTAATTTTTTTGTCGTCCGGACGACCGGCAATCACATCGCCTAATTCGTAGGTCACAAAAGTATGCGGCGTACCGTCTTCGGCGTCCTTGTATTGAATATCAATCACCTTACCGGCAACGACCAGTTCGGCTTGATTCATCAATTCGCGCGGTTCGATCTTGGTGCGGTTGTCATCCGCGATGGCGGTAGAAGCATAAAACGGGGCTTGAAGGGTGAGTGCAGCCAGCACACCCACCCATAGAGGGGATTTTTTCATAACAACATTCCTTTTGAGTTAAACATTCCTTTCGGGTTAAGTTCATTGACATTGCGCGTCAACGGTTATCACTTTATGACTGTGTTGGTTTGGCAGCTAGTGATAAACGGCTGATTTTTTTGTGAGACTTTGACTAATTATTTTGAAATCTTCGGTGTTTGAATGCCAACTGTCACCTAAAATATTTTTGTGTTCTTCATTTATAAATTATTTTTCGGTCATCGAAGCGGCGCGATCATTTACCTCTGATGGTGATGGGCGAACGCAATGCAACAGCCACTGCACGCCATCATCCACATAAGTAAATACCACCGGGATCACCAGCAAGCTCAAAAAGGTTGATGTAATCAATCCGCCGATCACAACAATTGCCATGGGTGCGCGAAAACTAGAATCGGCGCCCCAGCCCAATGCGATAGGCAACATGCCCGCACCCATGGCGATGGTCGTCATCACAATAGGGCGAACACGTTTGCGGCAAGCGTCGATAACGGCATCCCACCGGGTCAGGCCATATTCATGGCGCGCGAGAATGATGTAATCAATCAACAGAATCGAATTTTTGGTGGCGATTCCCATCAGCATAATCAGGCCAATCATTGAAGGCATGGACAATGCGGAACCGGTAATAAACAGCGCGAGGAACGCGCCGGGAATCGACAGCACTAACGCGGCGAGAATCGTCACCGGTTGCACGAAGTCTTTGAACAACACCACCAGCACCATGTAAATGCATAACACCCCCGTGATCATAGCCAAACCAAAGCTCGCAAATAATTCGCCCATATTTTCCGCATCACCACCGGAAGTTCGGGTGATGCCCGGCGGCAGTGTCTTCAGGGACGGCAGCGCAAGGGCGGCTTGCTCGACATCGCCCAGGGATTGGCCATTCAGCTCGATCTCGACATTGATATTGCGCATGCGGTCATAACGCGTGATGTCCGACGGACCGCTACCGAGAGTCAGCGTGGCGACATTTTCCAAGGGTACCGGACCCCGGGCCCCACGTACTGGCAAGCGTTTTAGCGTTTGCAGATCCTCGCGGGCGGTCTCGGAAAGCCGCACGACAACAGGCACCTGCCGTTCACTCAGGTTCAGCTTGGCAAGTTCCTGGCCGTAGTCGCCACTGGTAGCCACACGCAGGGCATCGGCGATGTCGGCCGATGTCACGCCGAGATCAGCGGCGCGGGCAAAGTCAGGACGCACGATCAATTCCGGACGCACCAGACTCGCGGTTGAGATAACAGCGCCTACGCCAGCGATAGTACGCAACTCCCGCTCCACCTGTTGGGCATAACTGGCGAGCGCGAGACTGTCCTCGCCGGCGAGCACCAGTTCATAGTTTTCCGATTCACCCGTACCCACCTTGACGCGCGCACCCGGCAACAACATCAGTGCGTCACGCAGGTGTGTTTCGATCTGCTGCCGGGAGACGCCCGACCGGTCCTTGCGAGGCGTTATCGTGATCGTCATGTTCGCCGTGTGTACGTCGGTTGCACCACCATCCGGGATAGGGCCAGAACCCGCCGAGCCGCCGCCACCGATGGCGGTGTAGACCCGCTGTACATGAGGGTTCTCTTCTATCAACCAGCGCGCCTGCTCAGCCGCCGCCGAGGTCTGCGTCAGCGTGCTGCCGGGCGGCAGTGTCACGGTTATCTGAGTCTGCGATATATCGTCCGGCGGGATAAAACCGGTGGGAAGGAACGGCACCAAGGCAAAACTGCTAATAAAGAAAACCAGCACGCCGATTACTGTGGTTATGCGGTGTTTCAGACACCATTGCACGCACTGCTCATAGCGCCTTAACCAGCGCGGCGTTGTGTCGTCGTGCCTGGGCAGCTTGAGAAAGTAAGCGGCCATCATCGGCGTCAGCATGCGCGCCACGACCAACGAGAAAAAGACCGAGATAGCGGCGGTCCAGCCGAACTGCACAAAAAACTTGCCGACCATGCCGCCCATAAACGCGGTCGGCAGAAACACGGCAATCAAGGTAAAAGTTGTCGCGACGACCGCCGGGCCGATCTCGTCTGCCGCTTCCATTGCCGCCTGGTAGGGCGTCTTGCCCATGCGGAGGTGGCGCATGATGTTCTCGATCTCAACGATGGCATCGTCAACCAACACCCCCACCACTAACGACAGGGATAGCAACGTGATGGTATTGATGGAAAAGCCCATCCAGTGCATCACCGCGAAGGTGGGAATTGCCGACAGGGGCAAGGCAACGGCAGCAACAACGGTGGCGCGCCAGTCGCGCAAAAACAGGAAGACTACCAACAC
>CAMPIG010000286.1 GCA_946886255.1 uncultured Cellvibrio sp.
GTGTTGCCAATCACCTCTACACCACTGTCGGCAAAGGTCGTCTGTTCACTGCGTGCAAGGCGCGCGAGGGCGGGAAGGGAGCCGCGCAAACGGGTGTGGACGTCGCCTTCCCAATGGCCCATCAACCGAATACCCGCTTCATCGGGCGTGAGGTAAACCGTAAATGCCGGCGCGGTGACTTGAATCGCCAGCACCTGGTCGGCCAGGTTCGCCAACGCAATGCGCGTGCCGGGATCGTAGCGCAGGGCGGTATTGATCAATTTTTCCAGTCCGGCGAGAGCCGCCGTGGAGAGGGTGGCGTCCATCAGGGTTTGATCCCTTTGTGCAGCGCGACGATGCCGCCGGTCATGTTGTGGTATTCGGTATTCACAAAACCGGCGTCTTCCATCATGGCCTTCAGGGTCGCTTGGTCGGGGTGCATGCGGATGGATTCGGCGAGGTAGCGGTAGCTGTCGGCGTCGTTGGTAATTAAGCGGCCCATGAGCGGCAGGACTTTGAATGAATAGGTGTCGTAAACCTTTTCCAGCAGGCTGTTCTGTGGCTTGGAAAATTCCAGCACCAGCAGGCGGCCGCCGGGTTTGAGTACGCGCAGCATGGCACGCAGTGCCAGGTCTTTATCGGTGACGTTGCGCAGGCCGAAGGCGATGGTGATGCAATCGAAGGTGTTATCGGGGAAGGGCAAGTACTGGGCGTCGGCCTGAGCAAACTGGATATTGCCCGCGACACCGCGATCAATCAGCCGGTCGCGGCCCACGTTGAGCATGGATTCGTTGATATCCGCCAACACCACCAGACCTTCGCTGCCGACGCGCTTGGCGAACTGATAACTCAGGTCGCCGGTACCGCCGGCAATGTCGAGCACTTTATGGCCGCTACGCACCGCCGAGACTTCAATGGTGAAGCGCTTCCACAGGCGGTGAATACCGCCGGACATCAGGTCGTTCATCACATCGTATTTGGCGGCGACCGAGTGAAACACGTCAGCTACGCGTCCGGCTTTTTCGTCAACGGCGACTTCTTCAAAACCAAAATGGGTGGTTTTTTTCTCGTTCATAGCAAGGTCCAGGGCGGTGAGCGGCGGAGTCAAAGGCGGCTATTGTACAATGCCGGAGCGTTTACACCAGCCGGGGGCTGTCAGCAGCCAATCAGGAGGCAGAAATCACCATGAGCGCCATCCGGACAGGCTTGGGCACACTGTTATTACTTGGCGCATCGGCAATGGCGCAAGTTAACACGCTGATGCCGTTCAGTACCGATGGCTGCAGCATGATGCTCGATGGCCTGCCCGGCGACCTGCCGCGCTGGCGCCATTGCTGTGTGGCCCACGATGTTGATTACTGGCTCGGTGGCACCGAGAAACAACGCGAACTCTCGGATCGGCGGCTTGAACTGTGTATCAGCGAGGCTGCCACGCCCATGCTGGGCAATTTTGTCTACAGCAATGTCCGCTGGGGCGGCAGCCCCTACTGGATCACCACCTACCGCTGGGGTTACGGCTGGCCCTGGTGGGATGCCGTTGTCCGCCAACCGCGTGGTTACAAAATTCTCACCGAGGCCGAGCAACAACAGGCCGATGAGTTGATGCCTGCTGCGAGACTATTGTTGAAACGGGAATTGGATGCGGAATAAAGCCATATTTTGTGGTGCAACCAAACGACATTAGCGGCAGTCTGAACCATACTGTAACGCACCTGGAATATTCAAAAAAATTCACACTGACACACCACCGACAAGGAATCGGCAATGATGTTAATGACTGCTCGCAGATTTTTTATTCTGTTTACTGTTCTCTTTATTATTACTGCTTGTGATCGCACGCCGCCCGTCGAGGCGCCTGCAGAAGAAACCACCGCGTCCGCCTGGGATGCACACATTGTCGACTACCCCAAGCGCTGGATCGCCACAGACGCACCTCTGGTAATCCGTTTCAGTCATCCGGTGGTGGATGAGCAACAATTGAATCAACCGGTGGAGGGATTGGTGTCATTAACGCCGGATCATCCGCTGACCGCGCTCTTCACTGCCACAGATGAACTGCGTATTACGCCCAATACGCGCCTGCCTAATGATCGACAACTTACGCTCACTTTACGCAATAAAAAACTGCAAGGCGTGGACAAAGATCTGTCGCCTTTTATGGTGCAGGTGCACACCATCAAGCAGGATTTCGATTTAAAGATTGATGGTCTGGTCAGCCAGGAAAACACGGAGCAAATGACCTTGCGCGGTCAGCTCATCACTACCGACCGTGCCGACTCCAAAGCAGTGGAAAATATGTTACGCGCGAGTCTTGCAGGAAAGACCTTGCCAATTAACTGGCAAGCGCAGAGTGATAATAAAACCTACGATTTTACGCTGGCCGATATTCCCCGCACGGACGAAGCGGGAAGTTTACATCTTGAATGGGATGGCAGTGCAATTGGCTCCGACCAAAAAGGCGCGCGCGATATCACGGTGCCCGCCGTCAATCAATTTCTGGTAACTCACGCACGGGTGGTGCGTCACCCCGACACTTATGTGGAAGTGAATTTTTCTGAGCCGCTGGATGCGCGACAAAATCTGCGCGGCCTGGTGCGCCTGGCTGATCAGGAAAATGTACGGGTACAAGTGGACGGCAGTCGGTTGCGGGTTTATCCCGCGCAGCCGTTGAGTGGTGAAGCGGAGCTGATGGTGTCTGAATTATTACGCAGCAGCCAGCAAAAAAATCTGCCGGAAGATTATCACCATACCTTGATGATGGCCGTGGCAAAACCGGCGGTTAACTTTGTGGGCAATAGCAGCATCCTGCCGCCGGCCTCACAAATCTCGGTGCCTTTTGAAGCCGTGGGGGTGGATTCGGTACAGGTTATCGCGTTTAAAGTGTATGCCAACAACATCGGCCAATTTTTACAGCGTTACAATCTCACCACCAACGTGGCTGACACCAGCACCGGCCGCTATTTATGGCGTAAAACCTACCGCCTACCCGATATCCCCCGTGAGGCCGCGCAACGTTTTCATCTGGATTTAACTGAACTGATGGCGCAGCATCCCGATGGTTTGGTGCGTATTGAATTGCGTGTGGATCGCAGCAACGCCATCTACGAATGTGAGAGCGAACGTCCGGCAGAGCCTACCGTAGAGATGCCGGAAGATTACGATGGGGTAGATTATTACGCGCGCGAACAGGAGCCGGATTGGTATCGTCAATACTACGAATCGAGCGGCTACTGGAATTACAGTGAACGCAACAATCCCTGCCATGATGCTTATTATGCTTACGGCGATAATGTCAGCAGCGGGCGCACTTTTATGGTGTCCAACATCGGCATCATGGCCAAGCGCGGTGCCGATAATAAATTGCATGTAATCACCACCGGATTAAACGACGCGGCGCCTTTGGCGAACAGCAAAATCAACGTATTTAATTTTCAACAACAGGTGATCGGCTCTGCCCAAACGGACCAATACGGTATGGCCGAAGTCACGACCGACGGCACGCCTTTTTATGTCACGGCGGAGCGCGACAAAAAGCTTGGCTTTTTACGCATCCCGCGCAACGAGGCTTTGCCCACCAACCAATTTGATGTGGCGGGCGAGAATGTCAAAGCCGGTTTGAAAGGATTTATCTACGGCGAACGCGATGTATGGCGGCCCGGCGATGATATTTTCCTGACATTTATCTTGCAGGACAAAGAGAAATTATTACCCGATGATCATCCAGTCAAACTGGATTTATTCGATCCACGCGGCAATAAAGTGACCAGCCAGACCAATGTGCAGCCGGTGAATAATTTCTACACCTTTCAATTGCGCACCGAAGACACTGCACCGACAGGAAACTGGCGGGCGGTAGTGCATGTGGGCAATCGTTACTTCGATAAAATTCTTAAGGTAGAAACCATCACGCCCAACCGTTTGAAGGTGGATTTAACACTCAGCGAAACGCCATTGCGCCTGTCCACTATGCCGACGCAGGTGGAGCTCTTCGGGCAATGGTTACACGGTGCGGTGGCTAATCAGTTGAAAGCGGATTCGGAAGTCAAACTCAGCAGCAAGGTGACGCGTTTTGATGGCTTTGATCAATTCAGCTTTGATGACCCGGCGCGCCGCTTTGAAGGCAGCTCACAAAAAGTGTTTGACGGAAAACTAAATGCCCAGGGGCGCGCGCAGTTTCCCTTAACTGTACCAGTGGAGTCACCGCCGCCAGGCATGCTGTCTGCCACCTTTGTCACGCGCGTATTTGAAGAGAGCGGTAACTTCAGCACCACGCTACGCCGTTTTGATTTATTGCCCTACGATAATTGGGTCGGCGTGATGGTGCCCAAAGGCGACGGTTATCAGGATGCGATCAGTCGCGAATCAGACCACGAAGTCACTTTTGTTACCTTGGGACGCGATGGCAAAACCCTGGCTAACCGACAATTGGATGTAACGGTGTATGAAATCGGTTGGCGCTGGTGGTGGGATCAGGAAAGTGAAGACCTCGCCAGTTATGTTGGCAATCAAAATCATACGCCGGTAAGTCAGGCAAAACTTACCACGGATAACAATGGCCGCGCGCGCTGGACGCTGGCAAAAAATACGTATGAATGGGGCCGCCATTTAATTCGGGTGTGTGATGTGCAGGGCGATCATTGTGCGGGGCAAGTGGTGTATCTCGGTTGGAGCTGGAGCGAACAAAAGAGTCCCGATTCCGCCACGCAATTGATGCTGACCACCGATAAAGAAAAATACCAGGTCGGTGAAACCGCCGTTGTGCGTTTGCCGCAGAGCCAGCAGGGTCGCGTTCTATTGAGCCTGGAAAATGGCAGCCGCGTACTTGAACATCGTTGGCTCGACCTTAAGCCGGATCAAACCGAGATTACTATTCCGATTACGGCTGACATGGCCCCCAACACTTACGTCAACGTCGCGCTGTTACTGCCACATCAGGCACGCGAAACCGATGCGCCCATGCGCTTATACGGCATTGTACCGTTGTTGGTGGAAGATCCTGCGACGCAGTTAAAACCCGAGATCAAAGTGCCCGATGAAGTGCGCCCGGAAACGGAATTTACCGTAAGCGTCAGCGAAGAAAATCAACGCGCAATGACCTATACCCTGGCGATAGTGGATGAAGGTTTGTTGGGCTTGACCGGTTTTAACGTACCCAAAGCGCATCAATATTTTTATCGCCGTGAAGCCCTGGGTGTCATGACCTGGGATTTATTCGACCAGGTTGTGGGGGCTTATGGCGCATCGCTGGAACGTGTGCTCGCCATCGGCGGTAGTGACGCCGATAAAGAAGCAGATAACAAACGCCGTGAACGCCGCTTCCCGCCCATCGTTAAATTTATGGGACCGTTTACGCTGGATGCAAAAGAAACACGCGATCATAAAATTACCTTGCCGCCCTACATGGGTGCTGTGCGGGTGATGGTTGTGGCTGGCGATGAAGGTAAAGTCAACGCTTACGGCAGTGTCGAAAAATCCGTGACAGTAACACAACCGCTGGTGTTGTTTGCCACGCTGCCACGCGTGGTTGGTCCGGGTGAAGACGTGACCTTGCCAGTGAATGTGTTTGTCAGTGATGCGGCCATTAAGGACGTAACGGTTGACGTTGAAACCAATGAAATTTTCACGGTGATCGATAACAACACCAACCTGAAATTCGATAGCCCCGGTGATGCGATTGCGAGCCTGCGCTTGAAGGTCAATGATCGCATCGGCAAAGGGCGAGTGCTGGTAACGGCGCGCAGCGGTGATGAAACAGCAACCCAGGAAATTTTTATCGAATCCCGCGCGGCGAATCCGCCCTCGGTTATCTGGGAAAGTAAATTGCTTGCGCCCGGCGAAACCTGGCAGTCACCTTTAACACCCCACGGCATGGCAGGCACCAATCAAACCACGCTGGAGGTGAGCACCTTGCCGCCGCTTAATCTGGAGAAGCGGCTGGATTATTTAATTGGCTACCCGCACGGTTGCCTGGAGCAAACAGTGTCGGCAGCGTTTCCACAACTGCGTTTATCCAAACTGGTTAATTTGAATGATGCACAGACAGCGGACATCGAAAAAAATGTGCGTGCAGCAATCAATAAATTGGCGAGTTTTCAGCAGAGCAATGGCGGTTTCAGCTATTGGCCAGGCGCCAGTTATGTGAACGATTGGGCCTCCAGTTATGCGGGTCATTTCCTGCTTGAAGCGAAACGCGCTGGCCATGCAGTGCCGACCAGTTTGCTGGATCAGTGGATCAACTATCAACGCGATCTCGCGCGAAACTATCGTGGGCAACAACAGAATTACGATGCGACGGTAGCGGCTTATCGGCTATATACGCTCGCCTTGGCTGACAAAGCCGAATTACCGGCAATGAATCGTTTGCGCGAACAGTTGCGCCGTCCCGCAGACAATCGTTACAACATTACCGCGATGCGGTTGTTGTCATTAACCTATCAACACATGGGGCTGAAAGATGCGG
>CAMPIG010000287.1 GCA_946886255.1 uncultured Cellvibrio sp.
TTGGCCGGGCAATATCGATAAATTACCCAACCCTTATGAATACCAACATAACAGCAAATCTGTGGTGGATGCTGCGCAAACGGATATCAACAATTCGCAGGTGGGTTTACGCCAGCTGGATCCGGACAATATGTCGGCGCAGATAGCGCAATTAAATCCTGACAATCCATCGACCACGCAAGGTTGTCCGGCACAGGGTGAAGCATCAACCATCAATCCCGACGAACCGCAACCGATCCGCATCATCCCGATGCCGCTACAAAGCCGCAGCGAAATTCCTGACGAAGAAAAAGTCTATATCCGTCTGCCATCGTTCGATAAGGTACGCAAAGATCCTGTGCTGTATGCGCACGCATCGCGCGTACTGCACCAGGAAGCCAACCCGTTTAACGCGCGGCCTTTGATTCAGAAACATGAGAATCGTGAAGTTTGGGTCAACCCGCCGCCGATTCCATTGGAAACAGACGAACTGGATGGGGTGTTTGATTTACCTTATCAGCGCGTACCGCATCCCGCCTATGGCAAACAAAAAATTCCCGCTTACGACATGATTAAAACCTCGGTGAATATCATGCGTGGCTGTTTTGGTGGTTGTACATTTTGCTCGATTACCGAACACGAAGGACGCATTATCCAGAGCCGTTCACAGGAATCCATTCTGCGAGAGATCGAAGACATCCGCGAAAAAGTGCCGGGCTTTACCGGCCACATCTCGGATCTCGGCGGGCCTACTGCCAACATGTATCGCCTGACATGCAAGGATATGCCGACGCTGAGCAAATGCCGACGCTTGTCCTGTGTGTACCCGACGATTTGTAAAAATTTAACCACTGATCACAAGCACACCACCGCGCTCTATCGCGCCGCGCGACAGGTAAAAGGGGTTAAACGTATTTCGATTGCTTCAGGTCTGCGTTACGACTTGGCGGTGCAAGATCCGGAATATGTAAAGGAATTAGTAACGCATCATGTGGGTGGTTATTTAAAGATTGCGCCAGAACATACCGAAGAAGGTCCACTGGCGCAGATGATGAAACCCAAGATGAGCAGCTACTACGAATTCAAACGGCTATTCGATAAATTTTCCAAAGAAGCCGGTAAAGAACAATTTTTAATTCCTTATTTTATTGCGGCGCATCCCGGCACCACCGATGAAGATATGCTCAACATGGCGCTGTGGTTGAAGAAAAATAATTTTGAAGTGGATCAGGTGCAGACCTTTTATCCATCGCCCATGTCATTGGCGACGGCGATGTATGTGTCAGAGCGCAATCCGCTGAAAAAATTGACTTACAAAAGTAAAAAAATCAGCATTCCGCGCGGGCTGGATCAACGTCGCCTGCATAAAGCCTTGTTACGTTATCATGACCCGGCTAATTGGCCGGTCATTCGCGAATTGCTGGTAAAAATGCGCAAGAATAATTTAATTGGGTCTGGGGCTGGTGCATTGATTCCCGCCGAGCACACATCGCCGAATGCGGGGACCCGCGCTAATCCGCGCGGCAAATCCAGGCCGCATAAAGCAGCAAAAGCTTTTGGCGATAAATTCGAAAGTGCCAAAAAGTTCAACGCAGGTTTAAAAGCCAAAAATAAGCCCACCCCAACTTTTGCCAAATCCAAAAAACCTCAAAAGTAACTCCGTAGGTCGGATTAGACGCCTGAAAGGCGTCGTAATCCGACACAGATCATCCTGGTAATCGACAGGTGAATAAATATTCATGATGGGTGTCGGATTACGCTTGCGCTAATCCGACCTACAGTGTGTTTCGTAGCAGTGGTGCAGGAATTTCTGGATCGCGTGGATGGTAAATTCGGTGCGTACGCTGTGGAATAAATCGAAGCCGTGTTCCGCACCTTCCAGTTCTGCATAGACCACTGGCGCGAGCGATGTCTGGCGCAGCTCCTCAACAAACTCGCGTGCATCTTCAACAAATACCAGACTGTCGGTGGTGCCGTGAATAACAAACACCGGCGGCGCGTTATTAATAACCTGATGGCGCGGTGAGGCAGTCCGCAAAATGTCCGGCGTAGCCGGCATGATTTTTTTCTGCAAGAAACGGCCAATCATACCGGACCAGGTATGTGAATCTTCAGTGAGATCATACACACCGTAAAGTGCTACCACGGCTTGCACCCGAGTGTCAGCCACGGCGCTACCCCATTGAAAATCCGGATGGTCTGCGGTCAACGCTGCCAGCGTAGCCAGGTGCGCGCCGGCGGATTCGCCGGCCAAGGCAATAAATTGCGGATCACCACCATATTCAGCGATATGTTGCTTCACCCAGGCGATAGCTGTTTTGACATCCTGCAAGCAATGAGGATAAGGATGATGTGGCGCAAGCCGGTAATTAATATCCACACACAGCCACTCATGTTGCGCGAGATAATGTAGCAGAGGTTGCGCCTGCTGATCTTTGTGGCCAAGCATCCACCCACCGCCGTGCACCTGCAATAACACCGGTCTCAATGTCGTTGTGTCGTGTGTTGCCGAACGATAAATATCCAATTGATGACGCGGATGCGGGCCGTAAGCAATGTCACGCACATGCTCAACCCCCGGCCGATGATAATGAAAAGGTTTGAGCCAGTGCCGCCGCTGGATAATCGAAGGCGCGATAATGTCTGCATCATCCAGGCCGGGTAAACTGTCGCGCAGCGCGCTGCGCAGGGATTCATCGGCAAGCCAGGTTTTGCGATGCAAATCGTACCAGCCCCACAATGTCAGCGCTGACAGGATCAATGCCATACAATTTTCAACGGAAAACGGATCGACAAAAAACAGCAGGAAAAAGATAAGGCCGCATTGAAACAGAGCCACTGCCCAGGGTAATTCACTGGACAGCAGACTGAGAAAAAACCAGATGATTCTGATTATGCCATTGCGAGGGGAACGATAACGGGCTATCAGCAACAGTAACAGCATCACAATGCTGAAGCTTAATAACATACCTCTCCCTCAAAAAATTAACGTCGTAGGCGGCGTTGGCGGATGTCGTGAATAAATGCAATCACCACGTAAAGCACAACAATCGGCAAAAGTCCGTAGATAATACCGCTTTGCAACATATTTAAATAAGGCTGCGACAGTGCCATGGCCACCAGGTACCACACGTATGCCACATAGAGCGCAAGAAATAATAAACCTTCAATACGATGCAGAATGGCGCCGATAAAAAATAGCGGCACGCACAAGACCGCAACACCCACCATCACCGGGATATCAATGTTAGCCAGTTGTTCACCGGCGAGCAGCGGGGTTGGCGAAACCAGGCCAGATAAACCAAGCACGCATAAGATGTTAAAGATATTACTGCCTACGACATTACCCACAGCAATATCGCGTTGGCCTTTGATGGTGGCAACCACCGATGTGACCACCTCAGGTAAGGAAGTTCCCGCCGCCACAATCGTTAAACCAATCACCGCTTCGTTTACACCCCAGGCAGTAGCAATCTCGACTGCGCTTTGCACTAACCAACGCGCGCCCCACACCAGCAGCGCCAAACCGCCGACAACCATCAGAACATTTTTCCAGGCCGGTACTGGTGTTTTCAACATTTCTTCCACTTCTTCATCAGAAACATCTGCGCCTTGTTTTTTGCCCTGAAAAAATAAAAAGGCGGTGTAGCCGCACAAACCCAGAACCAATATACCTGCTTCAAGTTTGTTGATATTGCCGTTGAGTGTCATAAGCAAGGCCACCACGGACACCACAACCATGATGGGCACATCCTGGCGAATTAATTGTTTGGAAATTATCAGCGGGGATACAATGGCCGCCACACCGAGGATAAACAATACGTTAAAAATGTTACTGCCCACCGCATTGGCAATGGCCAGTTCCGCTTGCCCGGAAAATGCAGCCTTGACGCTTACTGCCAACTCCGGGGCGCTGGTACCGAAGGCTACCACCGTTAAACCAATCACCAGACTGGGCACACCAAAATTGGCCGCCAGCCGCGCGGCACCTTTTACCAATAGATCCGCACCGATAACCAATAACACCAAACCGGCAACCAATAGTAACCACGTCATGCTTCAAACCTCGATGAAAAAGATGGGCGCTAATGTAGCGAATTTGTTGGCGGGAATATAGCGTGAGGAGTTTTTTATTTTAGAGGGGTTTACTTGCGAGGGTGGTGTCGGATTACGCCACGCAAACGTGACTAATTCGACCTACGGTTTCCGGATGCCGAGGCGGTGTCCGGTGGATTTGTAGGTCGGATTAGCGTCAGCGTAATCCGACGCTTGCTCAATCCGCCGTACGATTGTCCTCATCGTCCTCAGCAGCCAAATAATCCTCACCCGCTTCGGGCAGCGATTCCAATGGTTCATCCACATCGCCATCCCAGGGTTTTTTATCGAGCGGGTCGCGCCGTGCCAGTTCTGCTTCATCAAAACCATGCCCACCACCTATGTCATATTTTTCGGTTAGATCCCACTCCACTGGCTCACCTCCACCGGGCTCTTTCGGTGATCGTGCACCGTCTTCTGGTATCAGGTTTTCCGGCGTCAGATCGTCACGCGTGGAATCTTCATCGGGCGCAGCGGCACCGCTTAAACCGGCCTCGCGTGCACGCTCAGCGGCGCGATAATGCTGCACATCCGCCGGGTCCGGTGTATCACCTGCTCCGCCAGGACGCCCTTCCTCTTCAAAATCCAATTCATCAATTTCTGCCGGACGATTATTGTCGTCCAATGATTGGGTTTGTAGCGGGGATTGGGTTTGTATTTGATTGCCTTGCTCCTGCGTCATACCGCCTCGTTGCATGCTTTGTTTCATCATGATGATTCTCCTGCTTATTTAACTTCGTTAAATAATTGACGAGTACCGTCTTGAATAATTCCCGGCCTTCATCTTTCGTCCATCACTTTCACGTAGCGCGTTTTACCAGAGTGTGGTGTCGCACAGAGATGGCTTGGCATAGTTGTCATCATGAGTTCGTCAAACTGTCATCATCTTGCGCTTTTTTATCGGCGCCCTTGTTAAGGATCAGGCGAGGCACTATGTCAGCACACATTCTTCGTCAGCATAAGTTATTGACCGCGCTCGGTATCCTTATCGGTGTGCTGGTGCTGGCGATCATCCTCATCATTATTTTTTCCGAACCGTTAGTGCGTTCATTGACAGAAAACCAGGGAAGCAAGCGACTCGGCCGCGAACTGGTGATTGCGGGCGATCTGGATATTGATTGGCATTTCACCCATACCGATGTGTATATAGAAAAATTACGTCTCGCCAATGCGCCCGGTTATCCTGATGAATATATGGCGACCATCGAAACTCTGGATTTCAGTTTCAAGCCGTTGAAATTGTTAATCGGCACATTGGAGTTCGGCGATATTTTATTGGTTGAGCCGCGTCTGATCCTCGAAAAAAAATCTCTTGACGAAAACAATTGGCAATTTCCCGCCTTGTCCACGGCGAATGCTGCACAGGAAACGATTGAACCGGATAACCGCCACGATTTTCCCTTGATTGGGATGCTGAAGCTACGCGAAGGTCAGGTTATCTATCGCGATCATACGAAAGGGCTTGTTCTGGATTTGGCATTGGATACCGTCGTCGGTGAAGGCGGTGAATCAGATAACACAAAAACAGACCAACGTTTTACGATCACCGGCACCGGCAGTATTCAGAACGAAGCTTTTGAATTGGAAGCCTTCGGGGAATCGCTCGAAACCTTGCGCGATTCCACACGCGATTATCCGCTCACCCTGCGCCTGGTGATGGGCGACACTGAAGTCGTTGTCGATGGCAGCTTCCGTGATCCAATTAAACTTACGGGTGTTGATGCCTCATTAAATATTACCGGCGACAACATGGCGAACCTGTTTTATCTCACGGCTATTCCATTGCCCCCAACGCCACCCTATACGCTGGCGGGCCAGCTCACCAAAAAAGACGGCGTATGGGGGTATGAAGCATTTAAAGGTGAAGTCGGTGGCAGCGATCTCTCAGGTAACCTCACCTATGACACGCGGGGCGAACGCGGCTTTTTAAAAGCGAACTTAACCTCCAATTTACTCGACAGCCAGGATCTCGGTGGTTTTATTGGTTTACCGCCATCCGGCGAAGAAGCCTCACCGGAACAACAGCAAGCCGCTGCCGAAAAAGAAGCCAGTCCCAACCTGATTCCCGATGTGCCCTTGAGTGTTGAACGTTTGCGCGGCACCGACCTGGATGTCACGCTGCATGCTGCTCGCATAGAAGCACCGAATCTGCCATTCAAAGGGATGGATGTGCGTTTTGATTTGCAGGAGGGTTTATTAAAACTTGATCCATTAAAAATTGTATTGGCCGACGGTACCATCGATGGCACGATTGAGGTGGACGCCCAACAGGATGTCCCGCCAATGAAGCTGGATCTCAACCTGCGCAACCTGAGCCTCGCTCAATTTTTTGCCGGCAC
>CAMPIG010000288.1 GCA_946886255.1 uncultured Cellvibrio sp.
GGTTTACCCTGAATGGTCTGGATGAAATCAGAAAGCTGCACAATTATCTGGAGTCACTGCCGGAGGTCGGCAAAGTTCAGTCGTTGGCAATTACCTATCAGCTGGCGCAGGACATCAACGGTGGTCGCCTGAATAATTTTGAACTGAATGTCATGCGCCGGATGTTGTCCGATGACATCACTGATTTTTTAATCCGACCTTACCTCTCCGATGAACATCAACAGGCGCGCATCAGCCTGCGTGTTAAAGAAACGACACCGGATTTACGGCGCGCCGAATTGGTGGAAAAAATTCGTACCTACGCCATTGATGAAGTTGGATTGAAGCCGGAACAGGTTAATTTTACCGGTATGCTGGTGTTGTATAACAATATGCTACAAAGTTTATTTCAATCCCAAATCGCCACCATTGGTGTTGTATTCGTCTCGATTATGCTGATGATTCTGGTGTTGTTCCGCTCTTTCAAGATTGCGCTTATTGCTATATTGCCTAATATGCTGGCGGCGAGAGTGGTGTTAGGCGGTATGGGCCTGACGGGCATACCGTTGGACATGATGACTATCACGATTGCGGCGATTACCGTGGGCGTTGGTGTAGACCAGGCGATTCAGTATTTCTATCGTTTCCGGCAGGAGTTTGCGCAGACGGGTAGTTATGTTGAGTCCATGCACAATTCCCATGCATCGATAGGGCGCGCTATGTATTACACATCGGCAACGATTATTGTGGGATTCTCGATTTTGGCGTTGTCGGAATTTATTCCGTCTATTTATTTTGGTTTATTAACGGCATTTGCCATGTTTGCCGCCGTGCTTGGTTCGTTGACCTTGCTGCCGAAACTGATCCTGTTGTTGAAGCCGCTGGGGCCGGAGCAGCCTAAAGCAGAGTAGTGATTCGTTTGCTTGAATTTGCTCAAGATTACCAATGCATGATGCGTTTCAATTGAGGAGCCAGGTCTTTCGCCATAGCCTCATGTTGTGCTTTGGTTGGGTGTGCATCGCAGGCATCGCCCGGATAATGATTGGAGGGCACCAGATGAAGCTGCGAACTGGCGATGCGTTGCTTAACTTCCGTCAGGTACAACGTCAAGGCCGCTTTTTTCTCCCCACTCAATATCGCGCCTTCAGTCAACACAATATGTGCACGGGGATGCAGTTCAAGTAAGCGCTTGATAAGCGCCACGTAGGTGCTGACATAGTTTTCCCGGTCAGGAATGCCCTGGCTGAAATCATTTGTGCCGATAGCACTGAGGATCAGGTCGGGTGTGTAATTCCCGTGGTCCCACATGACCGGTGATGTCGGGTCCGCGATTGTCAGCTCGGCATAGTCCGGCAGATTCAGCTCGTCGGTTCGGCCATTCCAACTGCGCACTAACCCGCGCCCACCGTAACAAACCAGATTCACCTGTGCCTCCAGAGCGGCGGCGGTGAGCATGCCGTAGGACAATCGAGGGTTCCACCAGCGGGTGTTTTTCTTGCAATCAGCAGTGCGCTCAATCGCTTCACCACAGGTGACCGAATCACCCAGGATCAGCATCCGTTTTTGGGGCTGCGGGGATGGGGCGAGCAAGTCGCCACCGGCAATTTCAATATGCTCAAGGGTTACCACGCCGTGCCAGGTTTCGCCACGGTGGATGATGGTTACTTGGTGTGGCGAGGGCGTTTCGATAATCAGGGGAATTCGCTGACTTTGCTTGGAGAGCTGAATAATCTGCGGCTCTCTGTCATCGACAATAATTTCCAGATGACTTTGGTCGCTGGTGCTGCGCGCTTGTAACCAAAATGCTTTGCCCGTCACGTTAAAGCGAATGGTAACGCCGGGGTAGGCAAAACGCAGGCTGCCATCGGCCCATGATTCCGTTCGTCCCATGGTTTGTACGAGCGGATTGGTCATTGAAAAGCGGGAGATAATCGTATCGTTCATAGATTTATCGACGATAGGAGGGGTTGCTGCGCAGCCAAAGCAGGACAAGATAATCAAGCCTGCACATAGCTTGTTCAACAACGCTGGATTTTTTAACCCGAAAGTTTGCATGGATGCCCTCGTGTCTGAAGTCGGAACAATTTAATTCAGCCATTTGCGTAGCGTCGGCATCATCGCATCAGCCCAGATTTGATAACCCGGTTCGGCGGGATGTAAAAAGTCAGGCATGATCGTCGGAGAGATCGAGCCGTCGTCTTGCAACATCAGCTGACCATAGTCATGGAAGAAAACGTGCTTGCCGTCATCTAGCGTTTTGATTAATTGGTTGGCTTTAATGATGGGGGCTCGCATGGGGCTTTGCGCGGTCTCCTGATAAGGGAAGATGCCGTTCAATAAAATTTTTGCATCGGGAAAGGCGTGACGCAGTGTGTCGACGACGGCTTTAACGCCTTGGAAAACCTCTTCGGGGCCCTCGTTGTTAAGGCCAAAATTATTAATTCCGACCATCAGTACCACGACCTTGGGGTTCAGCTTTTCAAGCTCACCATTCTCAAGCCGCCACAATACATTGCCGGTTTGATCGCCACCCACGCCAAAATTGGCCGCCTTGTAATGAGCAAAATATTTTTGCCAAAGTGATGTTGGCCAGCCTTGGGTGATGGAGTCACCGACAAATAACAAATCCACCTCGCCTGAACGCGCAACCTCCACATCCTCGGCAAACTTCTGCCGCCACTGTTCCACTGACATCCAGGAATATTCAATAGTACGAGGGGCCGGAATGGTAGATTTCGGTGCGGGTTTATCGTCGGCGTAACCGGCGGTTGCAAACAGCATTAATAACGTTGTGAGTACACATCGATGTAACCGGTTAGATGTTGAGATTGCTTTTATCATTGGGTGCTCCAGTGGCCAGATTCTATTTGCAGTGGAATTCTTTGTGGATGCGCTTTTTATTAAGCGTGTTAAATCTTCAATGTGAGACGATCATTATTCGGATGCAAGCTGTGTACGCCAGCCAGATTTAGAATTAAATCCAGCAGCTCGTCCCAAGGCTCTGCGTTACGCATGCCTTTGACTGCTTTATCGATGCCATTAGCTTTGCGCAACAGTTGTTGTAACTGCGCAGGTTTTAAACGCTGCAAAGCCGCTTTAACTAACGGTTGGCGTTTATCCCAAACCCCGGCCTGCTTTGCGGCCCAATCAAAATGTTTTCCCTGGTTTACCGCGAGTGAAATCTGTACCAGACTGCGAATATCGCGGGTAATGGCCCACAAGATATTGATCGGTTCAGTGCCTTCGGTTTTTAAACCGTGGAGTGTTTTTACCGCCGCACGGGCGTCGCCATGTAAAGCTTTGTCCGCAAGTCCAAACACATCGTAGCGCGCACTGTCAGCGACCACCGAAGCCATTAGTTCATAACTGACCACTTTGTCATTGGTCAGCAATTTTAATTTCTCAATTTCCTGCGCAGCGGCGAGCAAATTGCCTTCAATGCGCGATGCCAGCAAATCAATAGCGCTGCTGTCGGCACGCAGGCCAGCTTGTTGCAAACGCGTGCCGATCCAGCGCGGCAATTGTGCCGGTGTAATGGGCCACACTTGAACATGGATGCCGGCATCGTCGATGGCTTTAAACCATTTGCTTTTTTGTGTGGCGCCATCGAGTTTGTCGGTGACGACGAGTAGCAGGTTATCGCTGGCGGGTGACTGGGTATATTCAATTAATGCCTTGCCACCTTTGTCGCCAGGTTTACCATTCGGCATCCGCAATTCGATTATTTTTTTTTCGGCAAATAAAGACAAACTGTTGGCTGCCGCGAGTAGCTGGCCCCATTCAAAATTGTTGTCGACATGGTACAGCTCGCGCTCACTGAACCCGGCTTGGCGCGCCGCTTGGCGAATCGCATCGCAGGCTTCCTGAATCAACAGCGGCTCATCGCCGCTGACGAGGTAAATCGGAGCCAGTTGTTTGCTGAGCGCCTGGCCCAGTTGTTCAGGGCGCAGTTTGGCCATCGCTGGTCTCACTGGTATTGGCGGGCATACTCATACTCACCGCTTGCAAGCGACGCAACATTTGTTGGGCGATATCGCGGCGCATTTCGCGCAGCAGCAAGGCTTCTTCTTGAGAGGCGCTGCTGGCGTTGCCTGCGCTGTAATCGTAAGTGCGTGCGTTGGTGGCGGTGGTCATGGGCGCAAGTAATACGCCCTCGCGATTGCGGATTTCGTAATCCACGGACAGGATAATTTGATAGGCACTGGTCAGTGCGTCGCTACCCACGCCCGCAGTGCGGCGGTCATCCCGCTCTTCCACAATCACCAGCGAGTAGGGCGCTGCACTTGCTTCGGTGGCTGCGATCACGTTATTGGCTTTGAGTAATTGTTTGACTTCGGTAATCAGTGCGCCGTGTGCGTCTTCAGCGGTGACAAAGATGCTATCGATGTTTGATGGCAGATTAGTTGAACCGCGTAAATGCCAACCGCAGGCGCTGATCAGGCTGGTTATCAGTAAACAGGCGATAATTTTATTCATAACAATCCTGATCGTGCGTGAAGCGGAAAACACCGCGATGAATAATTGTCGGATTACGCCTGCGGCTAATCCGACCTATGGACTAGCAGTTAATTGGCGACGATATTAACTAACTTGTTAGGGACGACGATCACCTTGCGTACGGTAATGCCATCCAGAAAACGTTGCACGTTGTCCTGGGCCAGCGCCATTTCTTCCAGAGTCTTTTGTGGCGAGTCGATAGGGGCATCCAATTTACTACGCACTTTGCCGTTCACCTGCACAACAATCTCAATACTTGAGCGCACCAGCGCGGACTCATCCAGTATCGGCCAACTGGCGGTCAGAGGAATGTCTTTATGGCCCAATGAATGCCAGAGCGATTGGGTGATATGCGGCACGATGGGCGCAAGTACCAGAATTGCTGCTTCCAGCGCTTCGCGCTCCACGGCCAGACCTTGTGGATTGGCGCGGTCGGCCAGTTTGCTCACGTCGTTGAGCAACTCCATGGTGGCGGCAATGGCGGTGTTAAATGTCTGGCGACGGCCGTAGTCGTCACTTACCTTGGCAATGGTTTCGTGGGTTTTGCGCCGCAAATCTTTCTGCGCTTGCGGCAGATTGGCAGCATCCAGTTTGCCGGGTGTGCCGGCATTGATATGACCTTCCACCGCTTTCCACAAACGCTGTAGAAAACGATAGGCTCCAGCCACACCGGAATCGCTCCATTCCATACTCTGTTCCGGCGGTGCCGCAAACATGGAGAACAGGCGCACGGTATCAGCGCCGTATTGTTTGATTAATTCTTCCGGGTCCACGGTATTGCCTTTGGACTTGCTCATCTTGGTGCCGTCTTTCAACACCATGCCCTGGCAGAGCAAGCGCTCAAAAGGCTCATCACAACTGACCAGACCCTCATCGCGCATCAATTTGTGAAAGAAGCGAGAGTAGAGCAAATGCAGGATCGCATGTTCAATACCGCCAACATATTGGTCCACTGGCAGCCAATAATCGGCGGCGGTTTTGTTGATCATGCCTTCGGTGAAATTCGGGCAGGTATAACGCGCGTAATACCAGCTGGATTCCATAAAGGTATCAAAGGTGTCTGTTTCGCGCTCAACGGCTTTACCGTCCAGCTCATCTTTGCTCCATTCGGGATCGGCCTTGATCGGCGATTGCACGCCGTTCATCACAACATCTTCCGGCAACAGTACAGGCAGTTTGTGCGCTGGCACCGGAATTTCACCGCCTTCAGGTAAGTTGAACATCGGAATAGGTGCGCCCCAGTAGCGCTGGCGGGACACGCCCCAATCGCGCAGGCGGTAATTGATCTTCACGTGGCCTTTTTTGGCGGCTTCCAGGGTCCCGGCGATTGCATCAAAGGCTGCGTTGAAGTCGAGGCCGTCGTACTCGCCTGAATTAACCAGCAAGCCTTTTTCCACAAAAGCGGCTTTGCTCAGATCGATCGCTTCGCCGTTCTGTGGAGCGATTACCTGCTGAATCGGCAGGTGGTATTTATGGGCAAATTCAAAATCGCGCTGATCATGAGCGGGCACGGCCATCACCGCGCCTGAGCCGTAATCCATCAATACATAATTGGCGACCCACACCGCAACCGGCTCGCCGGTAATGGGATGCAGAGCTTTAATGCCGGTATCCATACCACGTTTTTCCATGGTGGCCATGTCGGCTTCAGCCACGGACTGCACCTTGCAATCGGCAATAAACTGCGCAAGTTGCACATTATTTTCTGCCAGCAACTTGGCGATAGGATGCTCCGCTGCCAGGCTCACATAGGTGACGCCCATCAAGGTATCCGGGCGAGTGGTGTAGATGTCGAAGCCAGTAAATTCACCCACCGGTTCGGCGAGATCCAAACGCATCTCCAGACCCCGGCTTTTGCCGATCCAGTTGCGCTGCTTGGTGTTCACTTGCTCGGGC
>CAMPIG010000289.1 GCA_946886255.1 uncultured Cellvibrio sp.
GTTTCGAAACCCTCAATTCAGGGATGAATTGAGGGAGCTACAGGGAAGTATTTACCGCGTTTTCGAAACAACAGGCCTAATGACAAACGGACTACGAAGTGTAGCGTCTGCCATCAGGGACTAACATTCGGCTGATCCGAGCCAGTGTAACCATCCATATTCAAACGTGTTGTGCCGATCAGGGTAATGTCTGACGGTTTAACATCACAATTCTCCGTTTCAAACTCCACGCCCAATGCCGATGTAGAACCCTGCCCTTTAACCACACCTTGATACACCTGACAGGCTTTCACCTTGTGAGATGAGGGGTGATAAATTGTCAGGTTGCGCAACACGGCCACATCACCAAAGTTTTTGTTAATCCCCACAATGGTATCGACATCGTTAGTGCGTACATTTTCGATGGTCACGTAACGCGGGCCGCCGTTGCCGGTGCAGTCGCCGCAGGCGCGATATAATTTCCCGGCGTTCTCCGCAATAAAGTTGGAGATATGCACAGCGCCGCGACCATTGTGTTGAAACACCTTGTCGTCTCCCTGAAAGGCGCCGCCGCAATTGATACGCATCACAGTACCCGCCGGGCCGCGCGCGGTTGCCGCGTCTTCGCCGATGTCTTCCCACCAGACATTTTCAATCGTACAGCTGCCTTCACAGTGGATACCATCAGAAGCGAGATTGCCAATCACGACATTGCGAATGACCGCATCGTGTTGCAGCCGGAACAACGGCGGTTGACCTTCCGCCTGGCTGCCGCCGGACAAGTTGTAGCGCCGGTTGTTGCCATCAAACACTTCACCGACTCCCAACTCTACAGTTGCCGGTAATTGCACAGTTTCCGACGGATTCGGCTGCGTCGGACAATTAGCGATAGGCGTGCTGGATGCAGAAGATGCACTGGATGAAATCAGCGATGAACTGCTGCTTGATGGCGTTATCGAGGAACTGACACTACTGGATGAACTGACGGCACTTGACGCACTACTGGCAACCACACTACTGGAACTGGCCGACGAATAACTGCCGCCACAGGTTCCGGCACTGGCATTGCCGGTGACCGTCAGCGAGTCAATATTCGCAATCGCTTGCGAACCTGTCGCCTGCAAGCGTACCGTGTTGTTGCCCGCATACAAATTCACATTCTTTCCGGCGGTACTCCAGGTAGACAGCGAAGCGGTACGCGGAAAAGATAGACTGCCGGAAGATCCGTTGACCACCAAAGCTGAGCTGGTTGAACCGGTGTTGGCATACCGGAAGCTCAGATGGTAGGTTCCACTTACCGGCACCTGATGTCATAGTTGATTCCTTTGCCACCGCTATTATCCAGATCCACATAGCCGCTGCCGGTGTAACCGTTGTTGCTGGTACTGATCACACCCTCGTAACTGCAAAAGCCCGGATTGTTTTCCTGGATGGTGACATCTGCAACAGCGAGAGCGGATGTCAGACTGCACGCGAACAGCAATGCGCGTTGGTTGATTTTATAATGGCTCACCATAAATCTCTCCTAAACTGAATCGTTATTGTTGTGTCAGTTTTATTATTCATTGTGTTTTTACAGCCGCCACAGGTTGAATAAAAAAACTGACGGCACGACGACACTAGGGGTGAGGAGCGAAGGTTGTCAATCAGCGCTCAAGGTTGATTGTGAATTATTGTGATGATTTTCATAACATGAAGATGGATTAATAACACTCGGAAATGGTGAATGAATTTTTAATTTCTGTTTATCTTATTTCTAGGGATAAAGCATGCCGATACTAACCGCTTGGCTAAACGCCCTGATTCCATTGGTTGCTGTTTTTGGTGCCTATGGATTAGCGATTCATCAGGGATATGAAGAAGTTTGTAATCCCTTCTGGAGTGGTTGCACGTCGATCAGTCGTGCTGCCCGCTACGGCGATGCATTATTTTTATTTCGCGGGTTAATGTTACCCCTGAGCAGCTTGCTCGTTATCTACTGGATTTTTCATTACCGCTGGTTAAATGCCTGGGTGGGCAAACAACGTCGACATACTCTCATTCTCTGGATTGGTATTGTCTCTGCTATCGCGCTAACACTTTATGCCAACTTCCTTGGCAGCGATGGCCAAATCTACCGTTTTATGCGCCGCACCGGCGTAACTTTTTATTTTGGTTTTGCGATGCTTGCGCAACTGTTGAGTGTCTATTCTCTGTATCAGTCCCGCACGCAACAACCCAGGGAATTACTGCAACTGGTGCAATGGCAATTGTTCTTTATTGTGATTCAGTGGGTGATCGGCCTGCTGTCATTGGCGGTTACGATTTACCAGCCAGATTTCAGCTATCAGGCCAACAATATTCTCGAATGGAATTTTGCTTTGGCGATGACAGGTTTTTATGCGGTGAGCAGCATTATGTGGAAAAACTTCTGGCGCGATGAATCTGCCATTAGTTAATCTTCTTCATTGCCTGCTGAATTGCATTGGGATTGTAGCCGCGAATCACTTCGCCATTCACAACCAACAAAGGTACACCTTTGCCGTTTAACTGGTCGTATTGTTCGCGGCCTTCATTTGATTTTTCAATATCGTATTCGGTGAAAGGGATATTGTTGTCTTTGAAATATTTGCGTGTCCGCGCACAGTATCCACACCAGTCTGTGGCATAAAGCACCACTTGTTGGCCATGAGCTATACTGATGTTCGCCGGTGTTTGCGTGTCTGCCGTAAATTTTTTCCAGTTGAATGCCACCGCCAGCAACACCAGAAAGCCGATCAATACTTTGTTCATGTGTCGGCGCTCCTGTAGTGCCGGTAGATAGTGCCGCTAGATGGTGCCGCTGATAGTACTGCTATTTATTATCGGAAGGCTTCAGGAAGCGGGCCACATACCAACAGCTCGCCTGAATACCAAACCCCTCTGCCCTCGCCCAGCCTAGCCCCTCACGCACTAATTTTTCTGCCATGCCTTTACCGCGAAATTCCGGTGGAACCCAAGTGTGGGTAAAGTCGATCATGGATTTATTATCGCGTTCAAAACGCCGGTACTGGAGCACGGCCTCGCTCTCGCCTGCCGTTAAGCTGAAGCGATTCTGCTCCGGTTGATGCTGCACTGTCAAATTGGTGGATTCGTTCATAAAGACCTCCTACTGGATCATTGCTTTATCACTGAGACAACAGAACCAGGCTTTTGCACCAGGGCCAGACTATTGCACAGTTTCAGACAAATCAAAAACCACCGTGCGGCTGCTACAGGCTTTTTCCTTGCTGCAATCAATCTCGGCATTTACCAGCACCCGATCATTACTGACCTGAAGATGCTCAACCAAAAATTGTTTCACAACCACGCTGCGCTCCACCGCCAGGCGACGCAGGTCTTCATCCGTTACAGGAAAGGTATTTAGCCATGCGGCGTACTGTTCGTCCACTGACAGGTTTTTGTCATGCGGCACATCGAGACGGCGGTATTGCGCCGTGACGACTTTTTGCCAGGCCGACGTTTTTTTCTTGATGTCGTCATTGGTCAAACCTTCCGCCAACAGCAGCGGCTTTGCTTGGGCTGCACGCAAACCGCGAGTGTCGGTCACCACATCGTATTGCCCACGCGCATCCAGGCGCAGCTGGGGCCGCTTGTTCAAAGCTTCCTCCAGGAGCGTTAGTTTGCGCGTAGCCTTGGACAGCAACTGGGTTGAACCGGAATTGAATTTTATTTCCCCCAGGTCTTCGTCAACACCTACGAGATTGGCGAGCAAACTAAAGGGCGCCGTCACGATCTTCATCAAGGTATTGCGCACTGCCGACCAGATGACTTTGCTGATATCAAAACCCGGATCATCCGGCCTGCCACTGATACCTACATCCAGGGTTGCTACGCCGTTTTCATCCGTCAACAACGCCAGGGCAAGACGCAGGGGAATATCCATCGCACTGGCGCTGCGGACACGCTCACCCAATTGCAATTGGTCCATCACAATATGGTTATCGCCGACAATGCGACCATCGGCCAGCCGATAATGTAAATTGGCCGTCAACAATCCGCGATCAATTCGCCAACCGGCATAGGTACTTGAGTAAGTACTGAAGCCGCCGAGATCCATATTTTCAAAATTAAGCGTGGCATCCAGTTTGGGTTGTTCCAGAAAAGGTTGCGCCTTGCCATTGAGTGTCACTGGCGCATAGCCGTCCACATCACCTTTGAAATTAAACGACGCGAGTTTTTTAGTATCGAATGTCAAGCCGGTCAGCTCACCGCTGAAGTGTTGCACTGCGGCGGTGAAATCCGGCGTAAGAGATTCATCATGAAAGCGAAAAGACGCATTATCCAGGGCAAACGTTTGGAGAGAAAATTGCCAGGGTTTTGCCGGGGTATCCGCAGCATTGTGTGTTTGCTCGCTCGGGCTTGTTTCAGTTTCCGGAAACAACGTTTGCAGATTCGTCGTTCCCTCTTTGGTGATAATAAAACGACTATCAAATCCGGTTAACGCAATTAGCGGTAATTCCAGCTGCTGTTGTACAAGGTCAACCTGCGTGTCTTGCCAAGCCAACGTTTCCCAATTTATCAATTCATCCGTCGAAGTCAGTGGGCGCAGCCTGAACTGTGTCACTTGACCGGTGGAGATTAAGGTGACTGGTGCCGCTTCGCGCAGTGTCAATTGTGTTTGCGCATCAAGGTTGCCCGCCAAAATTTCTGCGTTGAGATAAGGTTGCAACAAGGGATTAATTAACGACAACGGCAACTGCGTGACCTGTGTGGCCAGGTTACCGTCGAGGCTTAAGGGATTAATGTCACCATCAACCTGCAATTGTGTCTGCGCGTCGATGGTCGCGGTGAGATTGAGTTGCGCAGCAGTTTCACCAGCAGTGTGAATATCGGTGAGGTTTAATTCAAGAGGCGTAATCTTGAATGCATGCTGATTCAATTCAGCTACTTGCCAATCCACAATGCCTTTTATATTCACGGCTTTGATGTACGCGCCCCACCCAGGCTGCTCATTATTCTCACTCTGGTTTTCTGCATCGTTTGCAGTCGGGCCTTCTGGCAGCTCGGGTGTCAACATCTCCACCAGACCGATTTGATCCGCTTCACTCCAACTGGCGATGGCCAATCCATTCAGTGAAACCTGCTCTATCTCCACGAGCTCTGTCTGACTCGACACGCGCAATTTATCCAATGACAAACGTGAAAACGCCAGGCGGCTTTTTTTATCACCAGCACGACTGCGCAAATCCAAACGATTGAAAGCCAAACGACTGTCACTCAAAGACCAGGATAAATCTGACTGCCAATTCACCGCATAGTGACCGGAAAAATCCGCTGCGCCATCGCGCAAAGCAAAATGAAGATAGGGTTTGAAGTACTGCCAGGCCGGCTGCAAGGAAATATTTTTTAAGCTCAACTCGCCTTCACTGCTGCCACGTTTGACCGACACATTACCTTGCCAAATCAACTCGCCACCACTGCTCCGGGCGCGCAGGTAATAAGGTTGGCCCGCGTCTTTAACCGTTGAAAAATCCTGCAAGACAAATTCAAGATCATCCACACTGGTGTGAAAAGTTTCTTCATGCCTCGCGTCGGTGAATTGCAAGGACTGAATGCTGAGCGCAATCCGATTGATCACCAACGGCGGAATTTCCGTAGGTGGGGTTGCTTCCGTTTCCGCTTGCGGCTGATTCGCCTGATGCTGAAGAATGTCCGCAAAATTCCATTGGTCATTGGACGATTTGCTAACCGCCACCTGCACCTGATTCAGCGCTAACGCATCAAGTGTCGGTGCGAAACGCACCAGGGTTTGCAATAGCGAAGGATTAATCTGAATTTTTTGCGCCGCCCAAAAGATGCTCTTATCCGGGTTGCGATCTTTGGGATGATGCAGCGTTACTGCAAGCGTGAAAGGATTAAAACTGATAAGGCTGTAGGATAACACCCGCCCGGTCTGCTGCTGATAAATGGCCGCGCCGGCCCAGTTCAACAGCGGTGTCACCACCACAATACTGATCGCCAGATAGATGACATACGCCCGCAACAACAGGCGCGCCACTTTATATTTGAAAATATGCCCGAAACTATTTACCAACGGCTGACGGACGGACACCATGTTTCTCCTTGTAGACCAGGTTTATGTGTCTCGTTAACCGGAGACTTTACTGCCCCACAAATCATATTCGTCGGAATGCTCGATGGCGACATTGACTAGGTCGCCCGGCTTAACGCCAGTTTCGCCATTCAGATAAACGCTGCCGTCAATCTCGGGGGCATCAGCAAAGCTGCGGCCAATAGCACCTTCGTCATCCACTTCGTCAATCAGCACCTGCAACGTCTGACCGACTTTTTGTTGCAATCGGGCGGTAGAAATTTTTTGCTGCAATTGCATAAAACGGTCGTAACGTTCCTGTTTTATCTCATC
>CAMPIG010000290.1 GCA_946886255.1 uncultured Cellvibrio sp.
ACTAATGTCCTCTCCTTCCCTGCCGACATTCCACCCGAGCTGAATTTACCTTTATTGGGGGATCTCGTTATCTGCGCCCCGGTCGTAGAACGTGAGGCGGTCGAGCAGCATAAAACCCTGGAGGCTCACTGGGCGCATATGGTGGTCCATGGGACCTTGCATTTACTGGGGTATGACCATATAACCGACCCCGAGGCAGAGGAAATGGAGCAATTGGAAACACAAATCCTAACAGGTATGGGGTTTTCTGCTCCTTACGAACTAAACGAATAACAACCCTCTCACTGAATAATTTTTCTATCACAGGAAAGCATCACCATGTCGGACGATCCCACGAGTAGCAGCGTTCAGCGCCAAGCAGACCGTATCGAGAAACAAGACCGGTCCTGGCTGGACAAACTGCTCCATGCCTTTAGCGCTGAACCTAAATCCCGCGAAGAATTACTGGACATCATCAAGGATGCCGCCAATAACCAGCTATTGGATCAGGAAGCCTTGAGCATCATCGAAGGCGCCATGGATGTGTCCTCCTTGCAGGCCCGTGAAATCATGGTGCCGCGTTCCCAAATCGTCGCCGTGCGTATCGACGATACTCCTCAGGAGTTTTTACCCAAGATCATTGAGTCCGGTCACTCGCGCTTCCCGGTGATCGGCGAATCTGCCGATGATATTCGCGGTATTTTGCTTGCCAAAGACCTGTTGCGTCTGCTGCTGGATAACCAGCAGGACTTCAACCTGGAAAATATCCTGCGTCCGGCCAACATCATCCCCGAAAGCAAGCGCGTCAATGTGTTACTGCGTGAGTTTCGCGAAAAGCGTTATCACATGGCGTTGGTGATTGATGAGTATGGTGGTATTTCCGGCCTGCTGACCATTGAGGATATTCTGGAAGAGATTGTCGGCGATATTGAAGATGAAACCGATGAAGAAGTCAGCGATGACTTCATCAAACGCGTCGGCGAAACAGACTACATCATTAAAGCGCTCACCCCCATTGAAGACTTCAACGAGTTTTTTGGCTCAGGCTTGAGCGAAGAGGACTTCGATACCATCGGCGGCATCCTGATGCAGGAGTTCGGCCATCTGCCCAAGCGCAATGAAGTGGCGATTATCGACAACTTCCAGTTCCGCGTGCTCTATGCAGACAACCGACAAATACATCTGCTAAGGTTGACGGTCAACAAATAGCAAAAATCCCGCCCTCTCCCGGCGGGATTTTTTTAACCGCCCTCTTTTAACTTCTGCGACGAACCTTTCCTACATGACGGCTTCACCTTTTGCATTGCGCCTTCGAGCCTTACCCAATTGGCTTGCCTGCATTCTCTCACTGGTTGCCGGTGCGCTGGTCCCGCTCAGCCTCGCACCCTTCAACCTCTGGCCCCTGGGCATTGGCGGTATGGCGCTACTGGCGTTGTTACTTGAGCAGGGCTCACTGGCACAGGTATTCAAACGCGTCTGGTGTTTCGGGGTGGGGTTATACGGTGTGGGGGTGTCCTGGATTTATGTGAGCATCCATACCTTCGGCGGGGCGTCAGCCTTGCTGGCCGGATTTCTGACCCTGATATTTGTTTTTTTTATGGCCCTGATGTTCAGTCTGCCATTCTATTTGTACGGCCGCTGGTTCAGTCGCTGGCGCTGGAGCTTATTGATTGCTTTTCCCGCCTGCTGGTTATTGGGCGAATGTTTTCGCTACTGGTTCTTAACCGGCTTCCCCTGGCTGTATAGCGGCTATGCACACCTGCATACACCATTGTCCGGCTGGGCTCCCTTGGTCGGGGTGATCGGGTTGGGCTTTATCTGTGCCCTCACGGCGGGTGTACTGGCCCAAATGATCTGGCAATGGCAACAACGAGCGCTGGCTTGGGTGGGCGGTTTGGTTGTCGCCGCCTGGATCGCTGGCTTTATGTTGAAAGAAGTTCCCTGGACCCACCTGGATGAACAACCGATCAAGGTCGCCATGGTGCAGCCGAACATCTCCCAGGACATCAAATGGAGCGCAGCCTTTGTTGAGCCTACCCTGGATTTGTTGCGCACCATGACGGAAGACCTTTGGGAAAATGATTGGGTCATCTGGCCTGAGGCAGCCATTCCCCTGACCTACCATCAGGCTCTGCCCTTCCTGAATGAAATGAATGATCGCGCCACCGAGGCTGGTGCGGGCTTGATGACCGGCATCATCTACGATAATCCGCAGGATGATCGCTACTACAATTCCATCGCCGGGTTCGGTGATGCCATGGGGATTTATCACAAACGCCGCCTGGTGCCGTTTGGTGAATATGTACCCCTGGAAAATTGGCTGCGCGGTTTGATTCACTTTTTTGATTTGCCCACGTCCATCATCGCTTTTGGTCCGATGGAACAACGCGGTATTCAAATTGATCAGGTGGCTGTGTCGCCTTCGGTTTGTTATGAACTGGTGTATCCGGATTTAGTGGCATTCAGTGCGCGGGATGCACAGGTATTGCTGACCATCAGCAACCTGGGCTGGTTCGGCGATTCCATTGGACCGTTACAGTTTATGGAGATGGCGCAGATGCGTGCCCTGGAGACCGGCCGCTACCTAGTTTACAGCACCAACAACGGCAGCAGCGCCTTCATCGATGAAAAAGGCCGCATTATCAACGCCAGCAACGCGTTTACCACTGAAACCTTAACCGGGACAGTTCATGCCGCACAAGGAATGACACCGTTTATGCGTTGGGGCAGTTTGCCATTGGCTGTATTGAGTCTGGTGTTATTGGCTGGGGTTCGTATTGCACGTCGGCAAGCAGGAAAACCGGAGCCTGCTGAACAAGCAAGCATCCTTGATGGGACTAATAACGGCGAAGGTTAATAACCGGCTGCCGGAGAGATTTCCCGGGGTTCGGCCGATTTGGCCAGATTCCGGGTCTGGCCGTAGGTAATAGGCACGACCGTGGCCTTGGCAATCCAGTCTTGCAAACGTTTGCCTTCATCCAGATTGTTCAGCATGACAAATTTATAGCTCACCAATTCCACATCACTCCACACGATATCGAAGCGACCAAACAAACTGCCTTGTTGGGGATTATAAACATGGCGATAAAATTGTGTGCTGACAGGATGCAAGCTCAACCGCTGGGCTAACTGAGCCAGATACGTAGCAGCATTGCGTGAAATAGAACTACTGGTATTGTTTTGCCTGTCCGACATAAAAACCGCTACGGTCCCGGCCAACGCCAGCACTTTAACGTCCACACCCACTTCCACCTTATCTCTGTCGAGTAACAACACGGAAGTCATCTTTGGCAAACAATTGGTTTTCATGCGTTTAATTTCACCGTTCAGGTGGCCGCAGCCTTCAGTTGATCATCGGGATCGAGCAAGCGCATTAATTGTTGGCGCTGTATAGGAGAGGTGACGAGTTCGCCTCTGCCCGACAGCGGTGTTGTACCCACCCATTCAAAACGCCAGCGCCACAGACTTTGCTCATCCGCCGCGCTGCGCAATTCCACCAATTCAAAACGCTTCGTGTCAAGTTGAAAACGATGCAATAACTGAAACGCGAAATGGTCGGCATTTTTTCCGACAAAACTCGAGGCCTGCTGGCTTAACGCGGTAACAAAAACGTAATCGCGGGTCTCGGTGGGTATATGGGTAACGCCCAGAAAAACCTTTTGTCCGAGGCGATTATCAATTTCCAGTCTGGTAAAACAGGAATGATGCTGCATGCGAGAATGACCTTGTTATAGGAATAGATGCCGTGGTGAAAAATTCCGTACCGATAACTAAGCCGGGCTGACAACCCGATCAAATAGGGGGCGGCAGTTTACGCACAAACGGCTCATGCGCAAGTGAATTCATCATAGACTTGAGTTAGCAGTGATTTATCCGCCAAAATAAACTTTTTGTTTGAGCTTTCCAGTGAAGGCCCGTTGTCAGGATGCTTTTGACTGGCAACAATGAACCACGGCAGCCGGAAGGACCAACTGAAGTCTACTGATGCAGTAGACCCGGCAGGCTAATTATCAAATCAACGATTTATCGTAGGGAAACACCATGATAAACATGACTCGTTTTATATCTCTGGTGTCGCTGGTGACGCTGATGGTATCCGGCTGCACATCACTCTCCCGGAACATATTTGACGCACACCGCAACGCATTATTGTTACCCGAAGACACGTTGGGTGATCAGGTTTCGCGCGTCGTGTATCCCGATCAAAACTGGGACCCCGATGACAGCTTGTGGTTCTACAATACAACCCAGGGCTCACACCTCCTGCCCTACAACATCTTCCTGCATCTTGAACAAGCCGATAGTCAGTCGTTGTTTCGCGCCAGCGCTAACATGGACCGCCTGCGCTACCTCATTCAAAAGCCCTCGCGCACTAACCCGGACGGTTTACCGCTGGGTTGGGTCAAGGAAACCTATCAAGGCAAGGATTATGTTGGTTTAACCTGCGCAGCCTGTCACACCGGCCAGGTTAATTATCAGGGTGTCGCAATTCGGATTGATGGGGGACCGACACTGTCGGACATGGACAAGCTGTTAAATGAGTTGGCAGCAGCACTGGAAGCTACCACCACAGATCCGGAAAAATTCAAACGCCTCGCCACCAGGGTTCTCGATAACCCTAATCCTGAACATCAACAGTCGCTACTCGGTGAGGTGAAGCATCTGGAACAAAACCTGCGCCGTTACAACATCGCTAACGCATCCTATGCCGACCATCAACCGGTGCCCTACGGTTACGGACGCCTCGACGCATTCGGCCGGATCTATAACCGGATTTTTGCCCATCTCACGCCCGGTGAGGAAAACACCAACCCGGCCAATGCACCAGTCAGTTATCCGCAGTTATGGGATACGCCCCAGCATGATTTTGTGCAATGGAACGGCGTCGGTGATAACGAAGGTGATGGCACCTTGTCGCGCAATGTAGGGCAAGCCATTGGTGTGTTTGCCACCGTGGATTTACAGCGCTTACCCACCGATGCCGGTTACCGCTCTTCCGTCAATATCCGGCACTTGCGTCAGTTGGAACTCCATCTGGAAAAACTCTGGTCACCCAGTTGGCAAGAACTCGCCGATAAAAATATCCTGCCACCGATTAACCGTGAGTTAGCAGAAAAAGGCTCGGCGGTTTACATCGAATACCAATGCCATACCTGTCACGCATTGATTGACCGAACCGATCCGGATCGACGGATCATTGCGCACCTCACCAGTTTAGAACCTCTGAACACAGACCCCACCATGGCTCATAACGCATTGCATTACACCGGTAAGAGCGGTTATCTGGAAGGCCTGGTTTCGCTCAAGCCACCAGTCAGTGTTTTTGAAGCACAGGTATCGGCCTTAGCCGTTGTGCGCGATGTGACCGAAGGGGTTATACGTGCAGCGAAAGAGGAAGAAACAGAATTGCACGAGGAACCTGCTGACCACACCTCGCGCTCCGCCGTGCAGATTCAATCGACCCGCCGACTACTGGATTTTGAGTATGTCGATAAAACCAATCTTCATACCCTGATGGCCTACAAAGCGCGGCCATTAAATGGCATTTGGGCAACAGCGCCTTATCTGCATAACGGCTCTGTGGCCAGTCTCTATGAACTGTTTCTACCAAGCTGCAGTGAGGCCGAGATTGCCGGTGGGAAATTATGCCGGACCAATCAATTGACTGTCGGATCACGAGAACTCGACCCCGTCAAGGTGGGACTTGTACAACGCGATCCGCAAACGTATCCCAATGTGTTTGTGCTGGACACGCGTTTGCCAGGCAACGCCAACACAGGCCATGAATACGCAGCAGGTGTTACACCGGTGGCCGTTTTTGATGAACAGGGTCAATTGCTCAGAGATGCCGAAGGGAAAGTAGTGATGCGCAAACTGCCACCCATCAATGATGAAAAACGCAAAGCGCTGGTTGAATTTTTAAAGACGTTGTAATTTTCAGTCTAGATTGGTTTGATTTTATATGATGCGAGTTTGGCATTAGGCCTTTTATTTCGAAACCCTCAAGTCAAGGATGACTTGAGGGAGCTACAGGCCTAATGACAAACGTATGACGAAGTACCTAATTGGAAAGCCGAATTATATCTTTTCAGCCCAACGCTCTTTAACCTCCAGAACTGCCGGCAGCTGTTCAAGAAATACATCAACCAAATACGGATCAAAATGTTTACCGCGTTGCTCCCGGATATACGCAATCGCTTCGTTCAACGGCCAGGCTTTTTTATACGGCCGCTGAGTAGTCAGCGCATCAAAGACATCAGCCACAGCTACGATACGCCCCACTATTGGAATCTCCTCGCCCTGTAACCCGCGCGGATAACCGCTGCCATCCCAACGCTCATGATGCGTCAAGGCAATATCGTGAGCCAT
>CAMPIG010000291.1 GCA_946886255.1 uncultured Cellvibrio sp.
TGATATAAATACGTGTTACCGGCCCCAGCGATTGCATCAGATGAAAATTAATCAGCAACTGGAATACCACACTTTCCAACCAGACTTGAATTTTTTCCAGGGGGGCCAATTCTCCGCTGAAGCGAGAGGTCAGATCCGTTCGCCAATAGGGCGCACTCAAACCGCCAATAGCATTTAAAAAATATGCATCCTGTGTTGTTAACGCTGTGGCCAGAGCGGCGTCGATAAGGTTAGGAGTGATACCCATACCGATTTCCGTCTCCAGCCAATCAATAGCCGCCGCCGCGCCATTAACCGTCGCTTCCCATGCATAAAGCGGCGCAGATGACGTACTGGCTGGATCAGGCAACCACAGCGGGCTGACCAATAATCCCGCCGGGGCTTCATGTTGCCCGGCTACACGCTGGATAAACGCACCGGTACCGATATTGATATAGCACGCATCCTGTTCGGGCATACAGCGTGCAAACAGCGATGCCCCCTGATCGCGCTGACAGCTGTTCAGCGGAATATCATGGTCACGCAACCTCAAGTGACCGAACATACTGTTATGCCAGACGCATACCGGCAAGATCGCTGAATCAATCCGAAAGCAGTCCAATAAATCACGATCCCACTCGTTGGAAAACAGATTCCACAACAATGTGCGTTGCGCGTGTCCGGGGTCAATAAAGGTTTGAGCCGTGTCGCTGTGCAGCAGATTGCAAAACAGGTAACTGGCAATGGGACCGATCATCAATTCGTGGGAGTTTGCTGCTGATGTGACTGAGTCAATATGATCAAGGCACCAGCGGATCTTACTCGCTCCATAGTGGGGAGAAATACGAATACCTGTGCGTTGCTGCACTTCATGTTGGGAGAGGGACAGGTTGTGCAGCAAGGACTCAGCACGCCGATCTTGCCAGCTTAATACGGGCGATAAAGCAGCACCGGTCTCACGTTGCCAGCCGAGTAGCGATGATCCCTGCCCCGCAAAACCGGCAGCCGTTACGTTGCGGACCTCCTCACCCAGCTCATCAACAATGTGTTCAAGGCAGGTGCGAATGCCCGCGAGAATTTCCTCGCCATCCTGCTCAACATGAACATGCTGCTGTTCATCCGAATAAGTGTGTGTCGCACAGGAAGCAGAGAACATACTGACCTGCTCCCCGGTAGTGCGATACACGGCTACCCGACTGCTCTGACCGCCCTGGTCTATCGCCAGAACCAGCGGTTCAGCCGCGTTAGTTGTTGAGGAATAACGTGGATGGTTTTGCGGCATCAAACGCGCGCCATGAAGACGGCAAGCAAGGGCAAGAGCACAACAGCCAGCAACTCGATACGCTGCACCAGTCGGATTTTTGCCGGGAGGGGCATCAGGGTATCCGGTGGCAGATTAGCCGAGCGTTTACGGGCTTTGAAAAACACCAACGTGGGCCAGATGGATAACAAGGCCACAATGACAAACAGCGTTACCTTTGCATGAAACAAGCCATTCTGGGCATAAAAAATAGCGGGTTTGCCCACCCAGAACACCTTGCCCAGCCCCGTCAATAACACCAGGATGGCGGCAGCACCGTACAAACCATCCAGCATAAAAAGACGTTTGATTTGCTGAGGGCTTGCCTCCGTCACAAACAACAGGTGCTGGGCCACCAGCGCCGCGAACAACACCATAAAACCGAGATAATGCAGATAAGTTATCAACGCTTCCGCCATGAATCAGGACTCCATTGAAAAAGATGCGATGAGCATACCCTTTATCGAGGCGCAAAAAAAAGCGGCCTGATCTAAAAAGACCGGGCCGCTTTTTTGCTCAAAACGTTGATGCAAAAATGCTTTGCTACTCTCCGGAGCCCGGATTGGGTATAAACCCGCCATAGGGAAACTGGGCCACTTTGTCGTTGCCCTTGAATTCGCTGATCCTGGCTGAACCTTCTTTTTCCACCTCATCGATGCGCACAATGGCATGCATGGGAATATAAGAGCGTTTCACGTCCGCGAACTCATTCTTCAAGCGCTCCTCCGCCGGATCAACCAGCAACTGACTGCGCTCGCCAAAGACAAACTCCTCAACTTCGATAAATCCATACATCTCGCTCTGGTATATGGCTCGAGCAAAGACCTCATACACCTGCCCTTGATTAAGGAAAATGACCTTGTAAGTGGGTTTAACTGCCATATAACTCTCTGAATACGCGTTGCAGATGGCCGGATGCCGGCTGATGGGACGAAGGGCGCGAAGGATAGCACAATTCGGAATGTTTCTCGCCTGAACAACCTATAGGCTTTACCCCCCAAGGCCGCTATAATGCGCGCCCGAGTTTTCTGCGTAATTTTTGATCAGGTTTGCTGCCATGTCCACCACTGAAACCACAACCAAGAAGCTGTATATCAAGACCCACGGTTGTCAGATGAACGAGTATGATTCCTCGCGCATGCGCGATCTGCTGGGGGAGTCGCACAATATGGTGGCGACAGAAAACCCGGAAGATGCAGACGTTATCCTGATCAATACCTGCTCCATTCGCGAAAAGGCCCAGGAGAAGTTATTTCATGAGCTGGGCCGCTGGAAACAATTGAAGAAGAAGAATCCCAACCTGGTGATCGGTGTGGGTGGCTGTGTCGCCAGCCAGGAAGGCGCCGCTATTGCCGAGCGGGCGCCTTATGTCGACCTGATCTTCGGCCCGCAAACCCTGCACCGCCTGCCGGAAATGATGGAGACCAAGCGCGAAAACGGCGCGGTCGTGGTAGATATCAGCTTTCCCGAAATCGAAAAATTCGATCGCCTGCCCCAGCCCGATGCCGACGGCGTCAGTGCCTTTGTGTCAATTATGGAAGGCTGCTCCAAATACTGCACCTTCTGCGTCGTTCCCTACACTCGCGGTGAAGAAGTCAGCCGCCCGATGGCCGATGTCATGGCCGAGATTGTCCACCTGGCCGGTCAGGGTGTACGCGAGGTGAATTTGCTCGGTCAGAATGTCAATGCGTATCGCGGTGCGGGGAAAGACGGTACGGTAGTTGATCTGGCGGAACTGATTACGTATGTGGCAGCTATTGAGGGTATCGACCGCATTCGTTTCACTACGTCGCACCCGGTGGAATTCAGTGATGCCTTGATTGATGTATATAACGAGGTGCCCGAGTTGGTCAGCCACTTACACCTGCCGGTTCAAAGTGGTTCAGATCGGATCCTCATGGCGATGAAGCGCGGCCATACGGTGCTCGAATACAAATCCAAACTGCGTCGCCTGAAGAAAATTCGCCCTAATATCAGCTTCTCGTCCGACTTTATTATCGGCTTTCCCGGCGAAACAGATGCAGACTTCGAAGCCACCATGAAGTTGATCCACGACATGGACTTCGATACCTCCTTCAGTTTTATCTACAGTCCACGTCCCGGCACACCTGCAGCCGATTTACCGGATAAAACGCCGGATGACATCAAGAAACAACGCCTGCAAATTCTGCAAGATCGCCTGATCCAGCAAGCTATGGGTATCAGCAGACGGATGGTCGGCAACACTGAGCGCATACTGGTGAACGGCTATTCGCGCAAAGACCCCGGCCAATTGTGCGGTCGCACGGAAAACAACCGCGTGGTGAACTTCCGCTGCGATAACGCGGCGTTGATCGGTAAGTTTGCGGATATCCTGATCGAGGAAGCCTTGCCCAATTCATTGCGCGGCACCTTGATCAGTTCGGAGCTTGATACTGACTGGTGCTGAATCGCTAATCTCACTTTGTTACCGTCGGCAGGAATACCGCTCCACGCCAGAGTCAATTTGTCGCCGCCGGTAAAGCAATTCGGCAGCGCTTGTTTAAGTAAGGATCCGCATAATGAGGTTGAATAAGGACTACGTGTGGCCGATCGTCGGGCTGGCTGCGGTAGGATTTTCGGCGTGGCTGTTGTTCCATCAACTGCGCGATATCTCTTTCGATGACATCGTCGCCAGCCTCGATGCTATTCCCATTCATGGCTGGCTCTTCTCCGCCCTCGCCACCCTTCTCGCCTACGCTGCCTTGGCTGGTTACGATGGCCTTGCGCTGCTGCATCTGCGTAAAAAAATTTCCTGGGGATACATCGCGGCAGCCTCGTTCACAGCCTATGCCATCGGTCATAACATCGGCGCCTCGGTGTTTTCCGGCGCCGTGGTGCGCTACCGCGCCTACACAGCCAAGGGTTTGAGTGGCGCCGACGTCGGTGTGCTGGTGGCATTTTGCTCATTTACCTTCACGCTGGGCTCTATCCTGTTGGGCGGCATCGTATTGCTGATCGAGCCCCGGCTGCTCAACCGATTTTTTGAGGATGTGGCACTTTGGATTCCCATTGCCAGTGGCGTGGCAATGCTTGCTGTGGTGGGGCTTTACGTGGTCGGCAGTAGCCTGCGTCTCAAATCTTTGCGCATCCGCAATTTCCGCCTGCAGTATCCGCGTCTGCACATTGTGTTGCGTCAATTGATCATTGGGCCGTTGGAACTGATCGGTGCAGCAGCCATTATTTATTTTGCGTTACCGTCTGCGAGTAATCCGGGCTTCCTGTTGGTATTGGGCATCTTCCTCGCCTCTTTCTCCGCTGCGCTGGTTTCCCACGCGCCCGGCGGGTTAGGCGTGCTGGAAGTCGTCTTTCTGTTGGCTCTGCCGGATGTGAACCCAGCAGACGTCATCGCCGCGCTGCTCGTGTTTCGCCTGTTTTATCTGTTGATTCCTTTCGCGTTATCTCTGGTGATTGTGCTGTTGTTTGAGCACGACCAGTGGCTCCAGCGATGGCGCCTCACGCGCCGGCCACCAAATGAATAAGTCGCAAGATGTATAACCGAAGGTTAGTAAAAAAGTGTTCAAAAGAATCAATTGGCCGATCAAGAGGCTTTTACCCATTCCGGGAATGGTTTAGTCTTTAGCCGTGTATTGCCAAAAGAGCCTCGACCCTCCATTGATGAATAGCCATGTAGTTACCAGTCCCGACGCTATCACCCGTCAATTGACCCTAGAACCGGATGATAGCCGACGTCTCGCCAACCTCTGCGGTCAGTTCGGCCAACACCTGCGCCAAATCGAACAACGCCTGAATGTGGAAATCCGCAACCGCGGCAACGAATTTGCCCTGGTTGGTGAAATACATCCCACCCAGGCCGCCGCCGAATTATTACGCCACCTTTACCGAGAAACCGACAATGTCGAGCTGACGCCGGACGAGATTCATCTCGCCCTGCAAACCTCCGGCATAGAGGCCCTTATGGAACAACTGAATACCCCTTACGACGCTGGCACCGATGACACTGCCAATGAACAGGACACCGAAGATACCAGCGCCGGCATTACCCTGATCCGCACCAAAAAATGCACCATCAAGCCGCGCGGTTTGAATCAGCAGCGTTATGTACGCTCAGTTCAGGACAATGACATCAACTTCGGCGTCGGCCCGGCCGGTACCGGTAAAACCTACCTCGCCGTCGCCTGCGCAGTTGAAGCGCTGTTGAAAGATGAAGTGGAACGAATTCTATTGGTGCGTCCAGCGGTAGAAGCCGGTGAAAAGCTGGGCTTCCTGCCCGGCGATCTCGCACAAAAGGTCGACCCTTACCTGCGTCCGCTTTATGACGCCCTGTTCGAGATGTTGGGTTTCGAAACAGTTGGCAAGTTGATGGAGCGCGGCGTCATCGAAGTAGCACCACTGGCCTTTATGCGCGGCCGCACCCTGAATAATTCTTTTGTCATCCTGGATGAAAGCCAGAACACCACCCGCGAACAGATGAAGATGTTCCTTACACGCATCGGCTTTGGCACCACGGCGGTGATCACCGGCGATCCAACCCAGATTGACCTGCCACGCGGTCAGCAATCCGGTTTACGTCATGCCATTGAAGTTCTGGAGAATGTGGCCGGTATCAGCTTCACCCACTTCAACTCCAAAGACGTTGTACGCCATCCGTTGGTGCAACGTATCGTAGAGGCTTACGACCAGTTCGAGCAGAAACCGGGCACTACCGACTGATCCTCATGGCCACTCACGTTGATATTGATGTTGCCAGCGGCAGCACCCGCATTCCCATTACCGAGCATATCGAACGCTGGATCAGTGCTGCCCTAACGGCAGTGCCTGATCTGGACCGGTCGGACACCGAAGTCAGCGTTTACATCGTTGATGAACCCGAAAGCCAGGAATTGAACCTGCGCTATCGCCAGCAAGACAAGCCCACTAATGTCCTCTCCTTCCCTGCCGACATTCCACCCGAGCTGAATTTACCTTTAT
>CAMPIG010000292.1 GCA_946886255.1 uncultured Cellvibrio sp.
ATGCTCCACACTGAGTGATTTACGTCTTCGACTGGGAATTACCTGACGCTCATCCCTCCCTCGGCTGAGATCGTAAAGACGCTGCCCAAATTGTCCGTAACGCTGACAAAGCTCAAACACAGAAAACTTTTGCAGATCGCCGCAGGTGTTCACATTCATTTCCGCCAATCGCGCTGCAGTAGCCTTACCGACCCCATGAATCTTGCGCACCGGTAGTTGTTGCACAAAGTGCTCGACCTGCTTCGGGGTAATGACAAACAAGCTGTCCGGCTTCTTCCAATCGCTGGCGACTTTGGCCAGGAATTTATTAGGGGCTACCCCGGCAGAAACCGTAATTCCCAAATCCCGCTCAATTCGACTACGGATTAGTTGGGCAATTCTCGTTGCACTGCCATCGCAGTACGGAGAGTCCGTCACATCAAGAAACGCTTCATCCAACGACAAAGGCTCAACCAAATCGGTGTATTCATAAAAAATATGGCGCATGTGGAGAGACACTTCCCGATAAACATCCATGCGATGCGGGAGGATGATCAAATCGTGACATAAACGCCGTGCCGTGGCTGATGGCATTGCAGAATGCACGCCATATCGACGCGCCTCGTAGTTACACGTAGAAATGACTCCTCGCCTATCGGCACTGCCGCCTACTGCAATAGGTAGATGGCGTAAGCTTGGATCATCACGCATTTCTATCGCAGCAAAGAAACAGTCGGCATCACAATGAATAATTTTTCGCAACAAAGAAGCCTCAACCCGCAGATAACCGACAAAAAAGCCATTATTCTGCATAATACTGTTTATGCAAACAGTATATTAAACGGGTGAGCCACCGCAACAAGTCTTTATAAGTGGAGAAACAAACATATTGATAATCCCGTCTTCTTACAAATGACGTGGAGTGACATAGCTCTGGGGAAGATAAAACACCGTCAGATTGTGCAATTCGTATAAGTTGAAGAAACCTTTTTACAACAATCGACGGCCGAGCAAGTTAAGTTTATTGAGGAAGCTATGGCTTAAAATCTTACTGATGGGCGGCTTGGCTTGTATTAAGTATCCAGTTATATTTTTTACTACCTCGTGCTCGGGTGAAAATCCGCAGAAAAAACTGAACATTTCCCTTTAAGCACGCCTTTTTACATTTGATTCCCTTGAGCACGTAACAGTAAAGCACCCTTTTTAAAAATAAAGTGCTGTTCATCATTCACACCGGGCAACGCACGTTTCTGTAAAAAATACAGTTCACACAATTTCCAAAATGGGGACGTTTTACCCAACTAATCCGTAAATTTTTAACCGAAGGTAAAACTCCAATTAATGAATGCTTTTTAAGAAATTACGAAAATTTCTTCCGAACCAAGGTTCAAGTAGCTTGTTTTTGTTAAAAAACAGAAAAAAAACACATTTTTTCCGTCAAAACTCTTCAAAAAACTTGAATTTTTTCTATAAAGTTTTAACTTATGCGTGTTGGAAGTTTTAATCCGTTTTATAAACTCTTTCCGAAAACAATAAAGGAAACACACCATGGCTGCACGTAAATCAAAAGCGGTTGATGCTGTTGCAAATTTAGAACAGCAATTAGCTCAATTGAAAGCCCAGTTGGCAAAAGCGCGTGTCGCTCAAGCTGCTGATCTCCAAAAACAAGTTTCGGCTTTGTCTAAAGACGCTGCCAAAGCATCTGCCCAGGTAAAATCAGCTCAAAGCAAACTGGCTGCTGCTTCCAAGAAGAAAACTCCGGCTGCGGCCAAACAAGTTTCTGCTGCTAAAACAGAACTTGCGAACGCCAAAAAAGCTGCTGCTGCTGCCAAACAAGCCGTTGCAACTGCCAAAAAAGAGGCTACCTCTGTTAAATCTGCGAACAAAATGGCTTCTGCACACGACAAGGCTGTTGCCAAAGCTGAAGCTGTTGTAGCCAAGCGTTTGAAAGCTGCTGCTAAAAAAGCTGCTGCTAAAAACAAACTGGCCGCTAAGAAAGCCGCCGCTAAAGCTAAAGTAGCTGAAAAGAAAGCAGCTGTTAAAGCCAAACTGGCCGCCAAAAAAGCTGCTGCCAAAGCTAAAGTAGCTGCCAAGAAAGCTGCAGCTAAAAAGATACCTGCAGAGAAAAAAACCGCTGCTCGCGCTAAATCCCCATCCACTAAAGCCGCAGCAATCTCACAAGCTGCAACTAAAAAAGCTCCTCGTGCAGCCAAAAAAGCTGTTCCGAAAGCAGCAAAACCTGCTGCCAAGAAAGCTGTAGCAAAAAAAGCGCCCGCTAAAAAGGCTGCCAAGAAAGCTGTAGCCAAGAAAAAGCCAGCCGCCAAGAAGGCAGTTGTTGCTGGTGCAACTCCTGCCAAACGTGGCCGCAAGCCCAAGGCTGCTGCTCCTGCCGTGACCGCATAATTTCGTCATATCAGGTTTGGTTGAAAAAAAGGCGCTCATTCGAGCGCCTTTTTTCATTTAACAAGTGATTAGCGATATGCCGAAGTTTGTTTTCCGATTATGTGGGAGTCAATTGTTGATCATCTACAATCTGACCAAAAACATACGCGCATAACAATAAACGCTTTTCCTCATCGTCCTCCGTAAACTCCACTCCGTAAACAGCAGGTAAGTTTTTGTCGGTTTCTTGGGTACTTCGCTCAAGCCTTGATCGAATAATTGCCTCGACCATCAAGTCCCGCTCTATATTGAGGACTGAGACTCGTGCACCGACACGTATTTTGTCACCGATTTCGCCTATCGGTTCTGGTAGCTCCATGCGAGCGCCAGAAATGCTAATGTCTGCAATCACCCCGCCTACCATTTCTTCATTAATGGCACTAAGATTTTTTACCTGAATGGGTAGGTCCACATTGACCCTTGTTGCTCCTCTAATTCCCTTGAAGCTCACTTGCTCAGGATAGCTCACATGCAATATGGGATAAGGTTCCGCAGTTTGCGCTTCTACAATACTTGCAAAAATACCTATCCCGTTATCAACCATCATCCGGACAACCATCTTTTGTCCAGCTCGGAAACGTAAAAGCTTGCCCGACGCGCGCGGTACCGATAACAAAATACTTCGCCCAGGCATGCAGCCAATGAGACGGCAAGAAAAGCGCTCTGGTTGACCCGCACTGTTATTCAGTTGCAGTTGCAAGGGGTAACCGTAAGTCAGTTTCAAGTCTTCAAATTTCATGGGTGATGTAAACCTGCAATAGCAATTGTGTATTGCACAATGATACTCAATGTCATTAATGATGACAGTTTAGCAGCCTCTCAGGCGCCATGTGTAAGCATGTAACAGGTTGCTATAGAAAGTATCAAGAAGGGAGAGGTCGGGACTCAACAAATCACGTTGATTATTCATCCAGCGGAGAACGGGGAGTAGCTCCGGTGTGGGCAGGGCTCATCATCGGAGCTCCGAACTCTGTGTTCCATTCCAACAACAATAACGCCAGCGCCTTGGCCTGCGCATGGAGTGACGCCAATTCTTCCCGAGTATCTTTTGTGCCCGCATATAGCCGGACCTGACGATGGCGATTAGCCAACTCATGCTGTAGATGCTGTGCTCTGTAAACTTCCAATTTCCAACGCAAGTTGTGAACAGTGTTGCGGTAGTAAATCAGTTTGGTCTGAAGGCTAATGGGGCGATTAGAAGAAAGATCATCAAAAATGCTGCAATCCATAGCAAACACCATGGATTGACGACTTGCCTCATCAGCGATCACTGTCGCGGTGCGCGGCTGCCCCACCAGACGCGCAAGATCGCCAAATACTTCCCCAGGGGTCACATAATTCACTAGCTCACCGCGCCCCATATCATCGACGTAAACGGCAAGCCGACCTTTTAATAAAAAATAAAGCCAGTCATCCGCATCACCACGTTTTAATACAATTTCACCAGGGATATAAGAAATAATACGTGAAGACTGGAGTAACAGTTCGTACTGCCAGGAATCCTGCTGTTTAACTGCTTTAAAAAAAGAGATCCCGGATAACAGCTGTTCAAGCGTATCTCTGGGAAACTTGTGCAGCGGTTTTATTTCCATGTCCTATCCTGTGCAAACACCCAAGTCACAACACTCAATGATTCACGACAAAGCAAAGCTGGCGATACCAACCACTACTTTGCTACATATTAGTACATTACGGGAGTAGATGATTAACCGAAAGCAAATTATCTGAGCTGATAAAAAAGGGGGCGAGTCCTGGATATTGCCCTGCTTGCAGTCGCGCAATTTTTCTGTAGAGTAGTATTTGCTATCCAGAATTGGCGGCCAAATTCAATCTGACCCACTTTCTGTACTATACTTTTATACCTGACATACTGCGGAAGAGCTTATAAGTGAATGTATGCTCCTCCTTAATTTTCGTCGATTTACTTCATAAAAAATAATCAGAGATGTAACCCTATGCGTCTAAAACCAAGAATACCTGACTATTTATCTGCGCTTTTAATATTATTCTGCTCATATGCTCAGGCAGAGCCCTTACTCAATGGGCTGGCACTGCATCAGGAGTTAGGTAACGAGCAATTTATCGGTGCAATCTATTCGGAAACTTTAACGGATGATGCGGATACGCTAATTAACAGCAACTCAGCCATGAGAATGGAACTCAAGATTGTAAACCCGGGCGGAATGATGATTCGCCGCTTCAGCCGTATGTGGATTGAAGGTATGGCGATTAATAACACCAACAGCTTGTTGACTGCCCAAGCGGATAACATGGTGGAATTTGACGGGCTGTTCAAAGGCCGGCTGGAAGCTAATGACCACATAATATTTACCCAGACACCAGGCCAGGGGCTCACCATCTCTGTCAACAATGTGCAATTAGGGCGTATTGCTGATGATCAGTTTTTCCCTATGTTATTGCGTACCTGGATCGGCCGGGTCCCTTTGTCCTCAACCTATCGCGAAGAGCTTTTAAAAGTCGGTGATGTTAATGCAGATTTGCGTAGCCGGTATGAGCGCATTCAACCCTCTGCAGCCCGCGTGGCTGCGGTTACCGCCTGGACCCAACCAGAAGAACCTGAGCCGGCTCCGGCTCAGGTAGCAGCGACTAAGCCCGCCCCGAAACCGCAACCGGTGACACCGCCAGCAACTCCGGCTATCGAAGCACCGAAAGTAGAACTGCCCAAATTGGCTGAAGAGACACCCAAACCGGAGAAACCAGCCGTTGCTGTAAGACCGGAGCCAAAAGAGCAGCCTAAACCTGTCGCCACCCCCTCACGAGAGGAAGAGGAAGAAGACAACGAACCTGCACTTACAGCTCAATCACTTTTGGCTCGTCAGTTCTATGTATCAGACTTATTAAAGAAAATTCGTACCAACGTGAAATACCCTCGTCGTGCTTTGGATCGTGGTCATGAAGGCGGTGTGCGGATTTCTATTGCCATTGATCGCCAGGGCAACATCAAGAGTATGTCTTGGTTGGAAGAAACACGCCACGACACGCTCAATAAAGAGGCTTGGGAAGCCATTCAGCGCTCAGCCCCCTTCCCTGCTATGCCCGATGCAATCCCTGGCTCCGGTTTTGAGTTCTCTGCCCCCATCACCTTCGCATTACCCAAATAAACGGCAGTATCGTGATAAAAAAACCACCGCAAGGTGGTTTTTTTGCTCTTAAGAAAGCTTGCTGAGTCGCTGCTCGATAACTTTTTGGATGCTTTTTCGCTCCAGCTCCGAATGCTCTATCAAACGATCAAGGTGTATGGCATGCAAATGCAAACATGGGGTCGATGCGTCCAGCTCTCGCAAATCGCCTTTCATTAATACCGGTAAAAATGGTTTATTAGCTGGCAGCTGTTGCCTGACCACACGTAATCCCATCTGCAAGGGAACATTTTTTAACTTGCTCAGACCACCGCGGAACGGAATCGAGAGAAACAAGGCGGGTTTGCCCTGATGCATCCCGGGAATAATATTCAACCCTGTGGCAGTCACTGATTCTGACGGGATACCATTAAAGGTATCATGGGGAGCATAGGGATTTGGCAGAATGACCAATTTGCGGTCTTCTTCTTTTGGGAAAAAAATATTGTAATTGGTATACAGCTGTTCAACCGAGCCCGAAAAAACACACAGCCGATTTTCAAACCCCATAACAAAATCAATAGCCCGTTGTCGCTGGTTAAAGGCTTCCAGATCCCATACGAGGTCTTTATTATCGTTCGCGATACTCACATGCATCCCCTGTAGACATAAATTAGCGGGGCTACATCAACCAACGCCCTTTCGCCGAAGTGTGATG
>CAMPIG010000293.1 GCA_946886255.1 uncultured Cellvibrio sp.
TACACCAATCCACTACCCGGAGGGGTTCCACGTTACCGCTACCTTTATAACGGGACTGGTCAATTGGTCGCGGAAACTGCCCTGAACAGTACGACAATCGGCAGCATCTATGTGTATTTCCAGGGTGAGGTTGTAGGCTTAATTCGCAACAACCAAATTTATTCTGTACATAATGATCATTTGGGACGACCAGAAGTTGTTACCAACAGTAGTCAATCTGTTGTATGGCGCGCTAACAATGCGGCGTTTGATCGCACGGTAACTCTGGATAATATCGGTGGTTTTAATATTGGTTTTCCCGGTCAGTATTATGATGCAGAAATCAGGTTGTGGTACAACTGGCATAGATATTATGACGCAAGTATTGGTCGGTATATTCAGAGTGATCCGATTGGGCTTGAGGGTGGATTAAATACCTATACATATGTTTTGAATAACCCATTGATTTATACTGATCCTAAAGGTTTAGAGGTCGGTGACTGGTGGGATTTGCCAGCTAATTTCAACAGGGCGAGAGAGATTGCTGCAAGGGAATTAAAGAAACCTGGTCAGCAAGGACATAACGATCTCAGTGATGCAATGAGGCACGCGAATTGGATGCGATTAACGCGATGGGAGACAAATAACTTTACAGCTTGGGCCGCTGGGGTTGGCCATGAGATCGACGGGCTTTTGGGTGGTTCACCGTGGAAGGAATGTATGATGGACTTGCATAACAACCGAGAGGGAAGACGAGCAAACGCTGAAAGTCGTCTTGTTGATCCTAGTAATCTAGTTACCAGCCCAGCTAGTGCTGGTTGGCTTCCCTATTAATAGTACTCAGCGGAAAAATCACACATGAAGTTAAAATCGATTCAGATGGCCATTTTTATTACTTTTATAGGATGTAGCGCAAGTGATGTGGGAACATTGCGAATTATAAATAATACTCCTAAAGTTGTTAGCCAGCTTACAGTAGATGTCTGTGGTCAGAGTTTTGAGTACAGGGATATTTCACCCGACAACGCCATAGCACTCCGTTATGAGAAAAATTGCGAGGGACATTTTAGGCTTTTTGTCGCTTATAATGATGGTAAAACATTGAGAGATGATATCGGCTATGTAACCCCCGGGATTAATATTGAGCATGAAATAGCTATTGGCTTAACGGGGTTTTCATTGGCATCAGAAGGGGAATAAACAGAGAAGGAATAAAGAATAAACGCATTTTATATAAGACAGTCACAGCAAAGCAGCGAAACAATCGGCTGCATTTTTAAGGTCTCTTCGACGTAAAATCCTGTCGTTTATGGATCACGGTCAGTAAATAGCACTGGTCATTTTTAATCTCGTACATGATTCGGTAAGAATTAATATGCAGCTCCCGGATGTCTGGCTTACCGAGTGGTTTACGAGATACGCAAGTAGCAGATGTACTGAATGCGCAGAGCGCCTCTGGTTTGAGAATCGACTGATGCTTGATACTCGTGCGTGGTCTGTAGATATTGATGAGACTGGCACTGTCATCAGCAAGACTGAATGGACTTCGCCATAGAACGGTTATGGGGTCAATATGCCAGCGACGATTACCAAGAAATGGGTAGTTATTTTTCTCATTTGTTCTTTTTTTCTCCTGTATTTTGTATGCAGGTGGTACGACGCTCAGAGCTCTGATGCTTATGAGACTGCGACTTTAAGCTTAATAAAAGAATACCCGTTAGCAGGACCTGAAGACTTTAGTTTGCTTTCGTACCAGAAGTCACAGCCGGCAAATGAGTCAGATGTAGAGTATATGCATTTTAAAATAGAGACGTCTGACGGCAAGATTCACTCAATAAAACTGAAGAAGGCCGATGGTCGTTGGGCGGCGGTCGATTAATTGAAGTAGCCTTTTTATTTGGAAATGTTTGCCCATCGCGAATAAGGAACTTCTGATCGCGACGGTTCTGAACGGCGGCGAATTTTGGAGCATGGATAAGTGCCTAACTGAAGCGGCAGATGGAACTATGGCAAAGAGATGTGTGAGTTCCAGAAAAACACGCGCCTCGAAGAAAACTCAAACACAGGTAACATTAGTTAATCTTTATGAAAGGATTCCCCGCCAAATATGTATCGTATAAACATGAAAAATTTGGCGATGAATGGGCGGTATTAAATTCGATAAACTAGATTACTGAAATCACAGTGGAAACAAGATTTAGCATTCCTACACGCCAGAAACAAGAGAAATATTCTACAGACCGAATGTATCTGGTAATTAACAGCTACTATTATACATTTGAATCATACCGAACAGCAGTTTCCCTGCGAAACCCATCAACTATACTCGCGGTAGCCGGATTAGTCATCTTTGTACTTTGTATCGTGGATTCGTATCGTAGTCATGGTCTGCTAAACAACTGGGTAAGCGAGAATGTTAAGCTCGCAATAATAGCAATATCAGAACTTTTTACTCTTACATGTTGGTTCGCAATTCAGTCAAAGCGTGACGATCAGGCAGTTAAAAGAGTGCGGAAAGATTTGAACACACTGGAAGCTTCTTTACCGAAACTCAAAGTACTTTGGTTTAAAAAATACATATCGAAAAGTCCTGAATTCTATCTGCAACTGGCTAAAGATCTCGATGACTTGATCACACTTAAGAATAAACATAAGTCACCCTTTTCTTTTGGGCGAAGTGAGATTTTCGCAATGATTTTTGCTAGCGACGCTAAGAACCGAATATTAGCGATGTTTATGGGAGGATGCGCAATAGTGACCGCTTTGCTCATTGCCGAGGGAGCGAGCATAGAGTTGCTCTTCAGTCTGATAAATAACGGCCAAGTGTCAGGTCTTCTGTATGCGGCAGCGGTTTATGCGGTGGTTATAATGGCTGCAGCATTAACTGCAAGAATGAGTTTTAACTTTGTTCTTTTAGTTTTTGATTATGTGTTCGATTCCCTTGATGGACTAAACAGCAGAAGCATCAGACGAACGAAGTTGTTCTTGAATCAGCTCCTTCAGCTTTACACACTTGAAAAGCCAAGACACCGAGCCTCAGCCGGCTTCGAGCGGATTCGTCCGTCATAAGGGATGCCAAAAATTCGGCTTTGGTCGGGCAAGCCAACTATTGAACATGTGCGCGAAATGACTCCTAACGTCTGACGATGGTGCTGCTCGGTTTGTCATTCGTTGCTTGCATATTGGGCATCGAGCCCTCTCGTAGAGCTCCAGATGGTCACTGCCAAACTCGCTAATATGTTCGGCGACGGTAATCTTTCTATTCGCCGCTGGGTGTAGTGTCTTGTGCATGGTTCGAACCGCTGTCAATTTTTGGAACGGGAGGCAATTCTGAATTTGATTGGAAGCCTAGAGCCCGGAGGATTTCCGACCTGGCGTCGTCTTTTCCTTTGCTATATACGTCTAGCATCAATTTATTCAAATATGAGATAACGTCATTTGTAAGCTGTTCATAGGGCTCGACGGGCACTGGCCGTACTTCTTGCGATGTAGCGGACGGTAAATCGGGTCCAGAAAAATAATTCACAACTCCAAAGCCAACAGCAATATAGAAGATTACAAAAGGTGCATAGTACTCGGACTGGTATGGCTTTTTAAACAACGCAATGAATCTTGAAAAGTAGTAGATCCGTTTCGTATGCCAACTGTCGGAGACGTCAATTTCCGGTGAGACGTCCTGCCCCAACGATTCGAAAGTCTGTACATCGGGTCCTTGGGAATCCTTCGGAAGATATTTGATTACGAGCTTGTTTTTTCCTTCTGTGTTGCTCGACTCGTGGTCCCTGTGCCAATAGATTAAGCGATCGGTGCCAATGTCATCTTTCAACCTGAGGCGTTTCCGAAGACTTGCACTAAAAAGCCAAAGCCCGTATTTTTGCTTGTTTAGTTCACGATAGACATTCTGCTCAGTTTTTTGGTGAGCAGAAACATAGTATCGCCACATAAACCACAGCAACATTAGCCACACAATCACCGCCAATCCATTCGGGTTGGTGAATGTCAATTTAAAGAATGGGAGTGTAATTTCCCCATGTTTCTGAAGCACACATTCGCCCACATAGAACGCAATGATTGCGGCAGATAGTAGTACCAAATTCCGACGCTCCGGATTTTTATCTTCGATGGCCATTTTTTATCCTTTTGAGAATAGTTTTTTGCTGTAAGATCAATTCCCGCATACTTTTATTACTTCACCTATTAGGGTGTCAATGGCGTGCTGAAAATGAACTTGCTGCTCATTTGGCAGGATTTCTTTAGCGCTGATCTGCGCATGGACTACAATATTGGAAATTGCTTTACATTCTTCGAGCTTCTTAAATAACTCTTGTTGAGAGCGACCATTCCAATTGGCGATAACTGCTTTGAAGTTCGGTTGGTTGAAAATAGGTGGGATGTGATCTATTAACATTCTAAGCAGCACGGATACTGAAAGATAATTTTGGTTTTCGTAATTGAAATTTAATTCTTCGCATATCTTTATGAGCCGAGCAAAGTCAAAATGGGAATTATTAAATGAGCGTAATGCATCTATTCTGGCCAGGCTTATATAAAGTGCTTTATTAATTTCGTTTTTCGTATTGAGATGTACATCGGAAGTTAAAACATCCGTAGTTCTATTGTCGAAGTGACTTATCGCCCGAATAAGATCACTAAATGATTTGTATCTAATAATCGACTCATCTGGAATTATGCTTGAGGTTATATCATCTTGCGCGCCGTGCGATGAAGATATAATCGGACTGTGTTCAAGGTAGGGGAACACTTCTACATAGTCGGCAATATCAATGCTAAGTACCCGAACAATGGTGCCAACCAGTACGCTTCCTCCACCATTTGGAGATAATTCGTAACTTTTAATGTAATTACTTTTTAGAAATTCAAAGATAGTATCGCATCGTCCCAATAAACGTTCTGCGGTTGAGTCATGGTCGCTAAGAAGAAGGAGGGTCTTTAGAGCGAGGGTATATTGCTGGTTTTCACGAAGAATAAATCCCGTTTGTTCAAGCTTGTCGATGACTTTGATATTTTCATGGTTCTGAGCTCGAAATCGCTTTGCGCTAACTGAAAATTTGTCATCATTATTAAGCGTTTCGAATAATAGCTTTCTTGCAATGTCGATTTCATTGGGCTCCATGAGCTGAGTTCCTATCAATAATCCATGGTGGGGGTAGTAATAGAGTGATATTAACTGCCGCAATAGTTGCCTAAACTGATGGTGCAATCAGTCCCAATGCTGCCTCATTGGACCCTAGCTGTATGTGGTTCAGAATGCACGTGACGCGGTAGCTGCATTCGCGGGTTCATCCCCCGGCGTCTTTCACCTTGGTCTTAAGGCCTATCCATTGTTGTTACTTCCCCAGGGGATAAATCCAGCCCCTTGGGGACGGGTCTATCTCCTTTTTTTATTCCATTAGGAGAGAAAACCATGTCCCAAGCTAGCAATCAATCCAATTCCAAGCAATACTTCAATTTGCATTTGGAAGGCTTCGCGAATCTTTACGATGTCCGTGAAGTGAAACCTAAGGCCGGCCAAAAATGGAAGCCTTACGTCGCTGTACGTGCGGCGTTCCTGCAAGGCCAGGCCGATTCTGCTGAACCGGTGTTCGTGGACCTGCAAGTCGTGGGTACTGGTGCTAAGCGTATCGTTGAACATTTCTGGAACTCGATCAATGATCGCGACCAGAAAGTATCGGCGGCGGTTAAGGCCGGCGACATCCGTTTCAAAGCGGGTGAGAACGATCCAAAGCCTGGTGAGGGACGTCGCGTGTTCGTGAGCGCACGTATGCTGACTGTGAAGTATCTGCAAGTGAAAGATGCCGACGGCCAAGGCAAGAAGTACGATGAAGCTGCTCTGAATGTGATTGCGGGTAAGGATTCTGCTGAGCAGAAGCCAGCCCAGGATCAGAGCAACCTCGTGCCGACAGCTAACCAGGCAACAAATGATGTCAATCGCAATATGCCTGACTTCATTGAACTTGACCCGGATGACGAAAATTTCGCGCAACGTAAGGCGGAATTGAAGGCAGCGGGTTATCGATGGGACCGCGATCGTAAAGGCTGGTCCCTTCAACAACAAGCAGCATGAACGACTGCGGAGAATGAATCGATGGGGACTCACATCTTGCGCATCGCAAAGTGTGCTGGTCTCTGCTTTTTCCTTGTTGTGCAGCTCTCGTTCAGTTTAGTTTCACGCTTGTTATGGTGATTGCTCGGCCCAA
>CAMPIG010000294.1 GCA_946886255.1 uncultured Cellvibrio sp.
CGGTGACGGCGTAAAAGCGGCACAAGCCTTTGAGCAGATTTCTGCACAGGAAGAAAATCAGGACGTGAAGATGGCGGCTCTCTGGCAAGCGGCAGAACTGTATGAGTCCAAAAATAATCACGAAGCGGCTATTCGTTCCTATCGTACTTACGCCAATACCTATACCCGTCCTTATCCACAGTACATGGAAGCCATGTATAAATTAACCCAGCTTTATCAAAAAACGCGGGAACAGGACAAGGTCGTTTTCTGGCAAGAGAAAATTGCACTGGCCGACAAGCAGGCCAGTAAAAACAATAAAACAGAGCGCACCAATTTTATTGCGTCGCGCACCACGCTGGATCTGGCGAAACAAAAACACCAGCAATTTACAGCGCGCCGCTTGGTAGAACCACTAACAGAAAACTTGCGGCTCAAGAAAAAACTCATGCAGGATGCCATCGCCTTGTATGGCCAGGCTTCTGTTTACAGCCATCCTGATATCACGACCGAATCAACCTATGCTATCGGTCAAATCTACCAGCATTTTGCCAGCGCGCTGCTCGACTCGGAGCGCCCCAAACGCCTCACTGGTGAACAGCTGGAGCAATACAATATCCTTATTGAAGACCAGGCATTTCCTTTTGAAGAAAAAGCCATAGAATTTTACGAAATTAATTTGGCTCGTACAAAAGACGGTACCCGCAGTGAGTGGATCAGTGAAAGCCGTAAGGCGTTGGTTGTGCTCTTCCCGGTGCGCTACGACCGCAAGGGTAAAATAAAGGTGTATCGCCATGATATTTAATCCACTGAAGATTCAATGGTGGTTCGGTTTAGCGTTGCTGGTTTTGACGGGCTGCGCCACCCAATCTCCCACCGACAGAACCTCCGACTCAGTCACCGCGCGTCCGACCAGTTTGACGCCTGCCGAAGCCAAAAACTATCAAAATGCCATGGCACGTATAGAGGACGGTGAGGCGGGCCAGGCCATTGGCAGTCTCAAAAAACTTACCCAGGCACACCCGGGGCAACCCGGCATTTGGCTCAACCTGGCCATTGCCCAATATCAGGATGGCAAACTGGACGAAGCCAAAACTACTCTGGAGCAGGCACAACGCCTTAACAACAAGATTTCCGAGATATACAACCTGGCAGGACTAATTGCGGTCGACCAAGGGGATTACACGGCTGCAGACAAGCATTACCAAACGGCCTTGAAACTCAACAAGCATTTTGCCGACGCTCATTATAACCTGGCGTTGTTGTGCGATATTTTTTACCAGGATATCGGTCGTGCCGTGGACCATTATCAACAGTACCTGGGTCTGATCAAACACGAAGACAAAGCCACCACTGCGTGGGTAGAGGAACTGAAATTGACCTTAAAACGCCGAGGTGAAGGATGAGATACAACCTGATCACCGCACTTGTGGTATTTGCCCTGCCCGCCTGGTCAGCTGAGGATCGTATTGAGCTGGAAACCACGCGCATCAAGGGGAATCAGGAGCTTCCGCAAATCCTGTATGTGGTGCCCTGGAAGGATATGGAAAGTACGAAGGATGCCGAACAAAAACTTGTCCTCCATGACTTTTTTGGCGAGTTGTACAGCCCCGTAGTACCGGCGCAGATGCAACAAGAGACAGAGGCAAAAGAATAGATAAGCAACCTAGGCCGCCCGCACTCATTCGGTGCATGCCAGTCACGTCCTTGTCGTTTCGTTAGCCATAATGCTATCGAGACGGACGCCTAACGTCCTCTTCTTGCAATAGAGTTTCTCCATATCGCTCGGCAAATGAACAAAGTCTGGACTCCCCTGTCACTGGATGTTTCGGGCGTGAATTTTGCTGCTAAAACAACAGAGATTCATCAGCACATCAAATAAGCTGGGCTACTATAACCAAGGCCGCAGCCATTTTTCTGGCCCGGACGTCCGAATCACAGAGAGTTCATGAGTTAGTATGAAGCACGCCCATTTGCTAGAGCAGCTATTTCGCGAGATCGACACGGTTATTCTCAGTCGACAACACCCCGTCACCGGCCTACTTCCCGCCAGTACAGCAGTCAATAACCACGGCAATTATACCGATGCCTGGGTGCGCGATAACGTTTATTCCGTCATCTCCGTCTGGGGCTTAAGTGTGGCATTTAGGCGTCAGGGAGAATCCAGTAAAAGCGACTTGCTTGAGCAGGCCTCCATCAAGCTGATGCGCGGCCTATTGCAATCGATGATGCGGCAGGCAAATAAAGTAGAGGCATTCAAGTACAGCTTGAGTAACAACGACGCGCTTCACGCCAAGTACGACACAGCCAGCGGTTTGCCGGTTGTGGCAGACGATGCCTGGGGTCACTTGCAGATTGATGCGACGTCACTCTACCTGCTCATGCTTGCGCAAATGACCTGTTCAGGTTTGCGTATTGTTTGCACGCCGGACGAAGTGGATTTTGTGCAGAACCTGGTTTACTACATCTCCAGCGCGTATCGCACGCCGGATTATGGCATTTGGGAGCGCGGCAATAAGATCAACAATGGTCGCACCGAAATTAATGCCAGTTCGGTGGGCATGGCAAAAGCTGCGTTGCAGGCACTGGATGGCTTTAATTTGTTTGGCGAGCACGCCAACAAACGCGCAACTATTCATGTGATTGCCGATGCCGTTGCCTTGGCGCGCAGCACCCTGGCGTCGTTATTGCCGCGGGAGTCTCTCTCAAAAGAATCGGACAGCGCGCTGTTAAGTATCATCGGTTTTCCGGCCTTCGCCGTCGGTAAAGAAACCCTCGCCACCCAAACCCGCGATGCCATTCTCACCAAACTGGGGGGCAATTACGGTTGCAAACGCTTCCTGTGGGACGGTCACCAAACTATGCTGGAGGAAAGTTCGCGCATTTATTACGAACATTCCGAATTAGCCAATTTTGAGCATATCGAATCCGAATGGCCGCTGTTTTATACCTACTTGTATATCAACGCGCTTTTTGACGGAACACTCACGACGGCCAAATATTATCGCCAAAAACTGGAGTCATTGTTGGTATTCCGCGATGGTTTCGGCCTCTTGCCCGAACTCTATTACGTGCCCCTCGACAATATTGCGGCTGAAAAGAAAAACCCTCGCTCACAAAAACGTTTACCCAATGATAACGTGCCGCTGGTATGGGCCCAGAGTTTATACCTCACTGGTTTGATGATGGATGAAGGCTTGCTGCGCAGTGATGATCTTGACCCCTTAAAGATGCGTCGACGCTCCACCAAATTCATCAAATCACAAATTGCGTTGGTGGTACTTGCGGAAAATGATGAGGTTAAACAACATCTCGCCCGACATGGCTTGATAGCCGAAAGTTTGCAGGATATCAAACCGATGGCCGTAGCATCTGCACCGGCATTAACCGAAGTCTATGCCCATGTCGGGGAAAACAAATCGCTCGGGCTGACGGGTCGCCCGCGCCGTCGTCTGCAAAGTTTGGCAACTTCACAGACCTATGAAATTAATAACAAGGTGTACCTCTGCCTGTCTTCCATTCAAAGCGAACGGGAAGATTACCGTATGTACGATGCGCATCTGATGAGCCAGATCATCACGGAAGAGATCGCACATATCTATAAACATTGGTTAAGCCCCGAAGTTGCTGTATTTACTTTATTAATCGATCAACACCTGGCACATATTCCCAACGTGGAAGAGCTGTTTGCCACCCTGCAGGAGCTGCAATTACGCAGCAAACATGATTACATCGGCTATGCCTCTGCCAACCTCGCCTATCGCGCCTCGCGCGTTAATCATTTAAGCGTGCCGCATATCCAGGTGCATTCCGTTAGCACCCAATCATTGCAAAAAGTGCATGAGCATGAGGTGCATGTCAGCAGTGAATTTTTACGTGCGCCAGCCAAGAAACTGCTCGATCAATTTTACGAACAAAGCGAAATCATTACTTACCGGCGCCTGATGCAATTTATCAAAGATGTATCACTGACCGATAACATTGCCAAAGATGGCCTACTGGTTCTCTTGTAAGATTTTCTTTAAGAAGTCTACCGCCGCGCAGAGAAAAATAATTTTTGGTTGATCGCCCGCATGTGCTTCGGTCAATTGAACTATTCATTAAATGAATTATCGGACAGCCTCACGCTGATCGCTGCCCGCAACCTGTCCATCATCGTGGGCGACAAGAACTTTACTGAGATCAAAGTGGATCAGTCGTTTTCCAACAAAAGTTTCTTTGACAATGTACAGCTTATCTTCCCTGATCCGCTGGAGCGCACCTTGGTGCTGGAACTTTTATCGGCGATCGGCTATTTGATTCGCATTGAACCCAAACTGTTTGATGGTTTGCGTTCCATTCAGTTACGCAATTTCATCATGCTATATGCTATGGACAAAGGTGACGCTGATGATGTATCCATGCACGAATGGCTGGGCCTACAGTCGCCATGCAGATTGCTGCGTAAACTGGAAAGTATTCTGGTTTCGCGCAAACGAGTCTTTGCCCAGGGCGTGAATCATGTTGCGCCTTATAAGATCTTTCACGAGCAAGATATTCTGCACGACAACATGGCCAATGCCGTCGATACCGACTGGTTGGAATGGCGTATCGCGCGCGGGTTGATTACTCACTTTGATGATAGCTTCCTGCGCGATATCTGGCACAGCCTGATGTTTACACCCAAACTTATTTTCGGTGACGCCAACTGTGCTGACTTTGTGTTGGATTGTGAAATTATCCGCAGCTCCATGACGCCGGGAGAAGCCAGTTTTGCTCACCTGATTGATCACCTGACCCACCAACTTCACCCGGCCTATTACAAGAGTGCCGTTGTGGAAGCGCTCTACGCCTATACACAATTTTGCATCAATAATCCGCAAGTGCGTTTTAATTTACCTTTGGTGTTCAGTGAAGTACTGGAAAAGGCTGCGAAACGCTTTGCCGCAGAACATAAGGATAAACTCCCGCCCTTCGGCCGCGATCTGGACGCGCTGATGCGCCAGTCACCCCACATCTTTAATCTGTATGTAACATTGGTTTACGCGGATATTACCCAGCCCTACTAGCAAAGCTGAGGGCTGGTTTATTTACTCAGAATTTACGCGCAGAACAAGAACCAACATAGCATTTTTATGCACCGCATTCGTACCATAAGTGTCCTTTCACAGACGCACTGCTGTTATGAAACTCTTTGGTCCGATGTGGCTTATCCTGGGCGTTATTCTGAATATCCAGGCGTTTTTTATGCTTTGGTCGCTTGCTCTGGCCAGTTTGCTGGACACGGGTAATCAATTCCCTTTCTTTCTCTCTGCCGCTATCACCTGTGGTGCAGGTGTCTGCGCGTTGCTTTTGGGGCATCGCGCCAATGTGAACAATATTGGACCGCGCCAGGTATTTTTAACCACATCTGCCGCCTGGTTAAGCGTTTCAGTATTTGGTTGCCTGCCTTTTCTGTTCGTTAAACAGCCACTCACTTTTACCAATGCTTTTTTCGAGTCTGTCTCCGGCGTAACCACCACGGGTTCTACTGTGTTGATCGGATTGGATAACATGGCGCCAGACCTGTTGTTGTGGCGATCACTGTTGCAATGGATGGGAGGCATCGGGGTTATTGGTATGGCTGTGGCTGTATTGCCCTTCTTACGCGTTGGCGGTATGCGATTATTTAAAACCGAAACATCGGATTGGTCTGAAAAAGCCACACCCCGTGCCCATAGCTTGATCAAGGCCATGGTGTATTGTTATGTCTGTTTATCGCTGCTATGCATGCTGAGTTATCGACTGACCGGCATGGATTGGTTCAATGCCATCAACCATGCAATGACCACAGTCTCCACTGGCGGTTACTCCACCTCTGATAACTCTTTTGGGCAATTTACCAATCTTGCCAGCCATTGGGTTTCCATCATTTTTATGCTCCTGGGTGCTATGCCCTTTGTATTATTTGTGCGCTGGTTTATGCATGGCAACTTTCTGTTATTAAAAGATTCCCAGGTGCGTGGTTTACTGTTGGTTGTCACTTTCACTGCGATTTTGCTCGCTATACCCTTGTGGCGTGAAGGCGCCTCGCTGTTTAACGCAATTACCATCACGACATTTAATCTGGTTTCCGTTATCACCACCTGTGGCTACGCATCAACAGACTATCAACTCTGGGGACCGCTGGCGGTGTTGGTTTTTTTCTTTTGTACCTTTATCGGCGGTTGTTCCGGGTCAACCAGCGGCGGGTTAA
>CAMPIG010000295.1 GCA_946886255.1 uncultured Cellvibrio sp.
TTATCCACCACGCCCGTTCGGGGTGTTATGCACCAATTGGTGTCTAATTATAGTTAGCCCTACTTAACACGTACTAAGAAGGTGGCTATGGATAAGAAAAAACAACATGATCTTCATGATTTCATGCGGCAGATTAGCGTAGAGATGTCTGCAGAGTACGACCGTATTCAGAAGCGAGCTACTGAAGATCCAGGGACTGCGGGTGATCAAGGCGAGGAGAACTGGGCAGAGCTTCTCAGAGATTGGCTCCCTCGAAGCTACGAAGTGGTTACAAAAGGCCGCATCATCAGCCAAGAAGGGGATACAAGTCCGCAGATTGATGTGCTGGTATTAAAGGGCTCTTATCCGAAAAAAATGCTTAATAAGAAGCTCTATCTTGCAGCGGGAGTAGCTGCTGCATTTGAGTGCAAGACAACCCTGAAGGCGTCACATATTGCTGATGCTATGAGTACAAGCGTGAAAATTAAAAGCTTCTTTAGGGATCGTTCTGGCACACCATATATGGAGCTGCATTCGCCGATCATATATGGGCTTCTGGCCCACTCCCATTCATGGAAAGGGGAGAGTTCTACCCCGGAAGAGAATATCGGGGAAAAACTCATTGAGTCGGATTCTACCCATGTCCACCATCCGAGGCACCAGTTAGACATCCTATGTGTTGCAGACTTGGCAACTTGGACCTCGTCAGCAATGACTTACATAGGACCAAGTCAAATTCCCGATTGGAAAGAAATGGCTTCGACTTACGGCCCTGATGGTTCTGCAACGAGTGTCTATGTAGGGCACTCGTATACAAGTGATCAGCAAGTTGACCAGTTCACCCCGATTGGGGTCCTCATATCGTATCTTTCACAAAAAATGGCTTGGGAAGACTCCACATTTCGCGACCTTGCTGATTACTACCGGATCACCAACATAGCTGGCTCAGGTAGTGGATACATGAGAAAGTGGCCCGCTTCCATTTACTCGGACGAGATCCGTGCGCGTGTTGTAGCAGGGAGACTCTCGAACGGAAAAGCTTGGGACGAATGGAGTATTCATTTTCCATGAGGGCTAACAAGCGGTTAGAGTCGTTCGCTTCGCTCTCTGGGACGGGCTTAGAGCCCGCCCCTCAACCAAACGTTATACAGCCTCTCCAGAATTATGGATATGCCAGATGAAAAGAGCTCTATTTCTATTTTTTATTATCTCTTGCCAAGTCTCAGCGAGTCAGGAAACACTAAGTATTGAGCCCTTAGCAAGGGCCAACATAAACTGCGCAGCATTCTATACAGCCGCACAAATAATTGTTAAGCCAGAAGCCAAGAAAGAGTATGAATCAAAGATGGCTACGCATTACTCATTATCACACCAACTTACTACATCATACGAGTTACTGGCGGCAACGTTGAACTCTGAAATTCAAAGACAAGCTACTGAAGTTATGTCTCTCAAAGATCGAGAGCGAGTGGTAAATTACATATCAAGCAACTCCATCAAGTGCACAACAATTGAGATCAACTCTATCGGAGTAATGCGGCAGAATTCAGCCAAGCAACATATGAGTCAAGAATAAGAGCAAACTTTAATTGTGGCCATAGTACGCCGCATGACGATTCGCTCGATATCACAGCGTTATAACAATCAGTTCAAATCGCTCGCTTCGCTCACTGGGACAGGCTAAAGCCCGCCCCTTAACCAAACGTTAGCCATACTTTATGACAGCTCGCAGATTTTCGTTTAGCAATAAAAAGCTTCGTGGCATACCACGTCGTTTACGCGCACTCGCGCGCTGGAAAAAGTCGTTTTCAGGCTATTTTCCAAGCCAGCTAACACCAGAGGAAAAGTACTGGAACTACAAAATCCCTGTGTATCGAAATCTTGTTGAGGGCAAGCAAACTACCAAGAGCATACAAGCATTTTGCGCACAGCAACTTATAGATGCCGCACACCAGATATACAAAGCCAAACCCCAAGACGCTGAGCATTCTAGAGTCACATGCGTTATTTCACTTCCCTGCATGTTCTCAAGTGAGCTGTGTATTTATACGAATGAAGAATATTTCAAAGAGCACACAACCGAACAAACTGGACGCTTCGGGAAAATTGAAATAATCCAAGGGAAAAGTCTTGCTCAAGAATTTGGGCTAGAACTACCGGAGGAGTTTAATGAAATTGGAGTTTTGCGTACTGACGAAGATGATGATGGAAATCCATATATTTCTGAGCAATGGTATTTTGGGGAAGTCCATCAGTACGGCTAACGAGTGGTTCAAATCGTTCGCTTCGCTCACTGGGACGGGCTAAAGCCCGCCCCTTAACCAAACGTTAGAGCGCTTATGTGGGAAATCGCGGGTGATAAGCAACTGGCTTCGTATTTTGAGGGCGCGAACATCTGGCGCACGCGCTGGAAGAATTCATCTGAGGTGGTGAGCGTACCGTCGCATGATGGCAGCGTTGCCGAGCTCCAGATATGGTCTGCTGAGATTGGGCAAAAAGCTAAATTGTTCGCGGCCTCAGAGGTGTCAAATGGAGTGTGGGTGTTTGCTTTGCCCCTGCTCTAACAAGTGGTTCAAGCTGTTCGCTTCGCTCACTGGGACGGGCTAAAGCCCGCCCCTTAGCCAAACGTTAGAAACCACGGAGGGATACATGCCAGAGAACATCGACCAATTTAACGACTATTGCGCAAAGATCCTCTCTCATCTATACGACAAATTTCCTTCCCCAACAGCAATACAGACCCATATCCTAGTCGGCGGTGAAATAGATGAATACGAACTTAAGGTATGCCCAAAAACTACCTTTGGCTCTGACACGGTTCGCTGGCTACGCAATGAAGGTTTTATTGTGGCAGAGGGCGGAAATTTTGGGACTTACCATGGTTGTTACCTTACAGCCAAAGGCCTTTCGGCACTAAATGCCACCCCCGAGTCACTGGCTCCAGGTGAAACAGTAATTGCAAAACTCAAAAAAGGCTTAGCCACTGGATCATCAGAAGTAACCAAGAGCGCTATAGGTGCATTTGTTACATCTGTCATGAGTGGTGTTTTATAACAATGCGCTCAAAGCGCTCACTTCGTTCGCTGGGACCGGCGAAGCCGGCCCCTTAGCTTAAGCGTTAGGCCTCACAGAAAGGTCGGAGAAAATAAAATGCCATTACCACTCATTCCAATCATCTCCGCGCTTGCTGCCGGAGGAACTCTGGTACCGCATGCCGCTGGAGGAATGATAGTTACATCCGCAGCTGGGTATGTCGCGGGGACATATTTGAGCACTGCAGCTATCGGAGGGCTGTTGGCAGCAGCCTCTACTGTACTTGGCGCTGGCGCTCTGTATCTGTCCGGCGCTGCAAGTAGCATTATTGGTAGTGCTGGAATATTTGGAACAACCGTCGGAGCGTCGGGCATCACAGGCGCCCTTATGTCGGTCGGTATTATTTCCGCCACGCCCATCTGGGTGCCATTCGCGGTTGGTGGCGCCGCCGCCAGTGGTGCTGCTGGGCTGGGTTATGGTGGTTACAAAGTTTTCAAACTTAAACAGAAAATCCAAAAAACAGCAGAAGGCCAAGAAGCTCAATTCACAGAAACCGAGGCGAAGATGATCGAAAAAATCATCAAACGCTTGGGTAAAAAGAGTCAGAGTGGCGAAACCTAACAATTGGTTCAAGTCACTCGCTTTGCTCGTTCGGGACGGCTAAAGCCGGCCCCTTAACCAAACGTTATAGCCAATGAAATTGCCGCCACCATGACGATACTGACAAAATTTGATGCAGCAGAGCGCCAGCTTCTGCAGGCCATTCGCTTGTTTTTCAGAGAGGAAGACGCAATTTCAATACACACACTATCTGAAGCTGCATCACAAATCTTGTGTGACATTGGAAATGAAACAGGCATTAAAAGCATGTTTCGCGACAGCGACCGAATTCGCGAAGACAAAAAGAAAGAATTTTTTTCGTACCTTTTTAAATCAAGAAACTTCTTCAAGCACGCCGACAAAGACAAAGATGATACTCACGAGTTTAAAAATGAATTTAATGAGTTCTCACTTATCGACTCTGTAAATCTGTACAGTGCGCTCAAAAAAAATTGGACACCCGAAACACTTGTGTTCGACGTTTGGTTCTGCCTTCATCGCCCTAACCTGTTAATCCCAAACACCGAATACTCAAACCTAATCTCCAAAATTAAATCGGATCGAATATTCCCTTCCACCAATGAGAAAGCCAAGTTCTACGAGGTTATCGAGCAGCTTCGCAGTGGTAAAAGCACAGCGTTAAACTTAACCCTTGCGTTCGGGTTATAACAATGCGCTTAACTGCCGCTCACTTTGTTCGCTGGACGCCCAAAAGCTGCGCTTTTGGCCGCCCGTTAGCTTAATCGTTATGCACTCAGGGTTCGAGAGAGATGATAGATAGTACGAATCTTTACGAAGTAGTTAAGGAATTTGAGATTCTTCCTGGAGCGATAGAAAACGTTTCTACACAGGCGTTTCAAGCTGTGTACGGCTCCCCTGAGGCTGCTCTGGCCAAGGGTATCGTCTATTTATTCCTTTCAGCTCAGCCCATTCCACGGTTGATCGGAGAGAGCAGAATTATCTATGTCGGCCAAACGAAAGGCAGCTTTAAAAGCCGTTACTTCCAGTACTCAAGCCTTCATGCGTCTTCCAAAGCAAATAAACTCAAGTTCGAAGCAATCATTAAAGAGTACGGCCCAATAACTATAGCGGTCTGTCCTTTTGAGCGGTTCGGGAGTTCCCTTTTGGAGGCTGAAGGGCAGTTGCTATGGTGGTACTTCCAGAATCACTGCGAGTATCCGCCCGTCAACTACACCAAGACGAAGGTCAGGAACGATGCGGTACAAGCATAACAATCGTGTCAAAGGCGACGCTCGTACCTCGCGCGCTTTACGCGGGCATTAACTTTTAAGGAGGCTCAATGCCAGGGATGCCAGCATTTTTGAGGAAAAGGGGACAGATTTATTTTCTCTGGTACTGCAGTTGCACCTAGCGCCGCGCCCCCTTTCTCTTTAAACACGAGGTCACATCGCATGAGTCATTCCTTCTCCATACCCCCGCGAAATTTCGCAATTGCACGCTTAGAGCCAAACGCCGACCTGCCGAGCGCGGTATTGGCATCGCCGGGCTTTTTGTCCATCACCCGGACGGCGGATGAACTGTCGATCGTCTGCGCAGAGGACGCCGCGGCCGGGTTGGCCCGGGTGGATAAGGCGTGGCGCGCGATCAAGGTGCAGGGGCCGTTTGCTTTTGATCAAACGGGGGTGCTGGCGTCCTTCCTTGAACCGCTCGCGGTGGCTGCCATCGGTATTTTTGCGGTGAGCACCTTCGATACGGATTACATCCTGGTCAAGTCGGCTAATCTCGAAGCCGCGGTGGCGGCGTTGAAGGGCGCGGGCCACCGGCTCCTGGTCTGATACAGAAAGCTCACCAATCACTATAGGGACATAGCATGGATAACCAATACGCTCCGCCATTAGCGAAGCTGGTAACTACCGAAAATACCTCCGGCATGGGGCGCGACGCTGAGATTCCGGAAGGCGTGAAGGGGTGGAGCTGGGGCGCCTTTATGTTCAATTGGATTTGGGCGTTGAGTAATCGCACGTGGATAGGGCTGTTTGCACTGTTTCCCTATCTTGGTTTTCTCATGGCAGTGGCGCTTGGAATCAAGGGCCGGGAGTGGGCTTGGAGGAATAAGAAGTGGGAGAGCGTTGAGCACTTCCAACGCGTGCAAAGGCGATGGTCACTCTGGAGTCTTCTCATCGTTGGCGTTGCGATAGTGGGCATCCTCGCGGCCATTGCTATTCCTGCCTACCAGGACTACGTGCAACGTGCATCGGGCGGCTGACAGCTGAAAAGAGGAGGGGGCAGGTCTACTTTCTTGGCGGTCGCCATCTTCAATAAACGGATCTGTTCCGCTTCCGTCGTCTTTCCATGCGGCCGCGTTATGTCTGCTCCCGGCTTGGTGCTGATTGTTCTTCAGAGCGCGACGCCCGCGATCAGCGCGATATTGCTGCAAGGCCGGCACTCCCCGTACGTATCTGCATGCGAGCCTTAACGCACGCGGCCTTGAGTTCGTCATGGCTCACCAGCTGGCGCTTACCCAGTTCGCCTGCCGCGTGCAGCGCTTCGATTGCCTCAAGCCCACGGG
>CAMPIG010000296.1 GCA_946886255.1 uncultured Cellvibrio sp.
TGATTGATTCGGGTTAGTGCATTCATGGGTTTATTGATACATTTTTTAAGCTGATATCGGATTACGCTTCGCTAATCCGACCTACTTGGTCTTGGCCGGCAAACCCGGCTCAATGTAGCGCTCGTAGTAGGCACAGGAAAGTGCGTAAAAATCCTGGTCGATTGCATCACGGACTTCCTTTAGCGATGCATTTCGCCAAGCAGGTTGCAAACGCAAGCCATAGGTTTCCAGATCTTTGATCTGACTTGCGCCAGCACGCAATAGGTCGAAAACCCAACAGTAGGGATTTTGTTCTTCCTTAAATAAAATTTGTTGGTGTTTGATTTGCTGCAACAATAAAGGTGCATCAACAACTTCAATAATATTTTCCACCACCTGTGTCAAAAAAGACTCCAGACGTTCGGCAATGATCAGGCGCTGCTCGTGACTGTAGGCATTCCAGTCGATCACTTCGTGAGCAAAACGCTTACACCCACGACAGACACTGTCACCAATGCCTGTCGAGCAAATACCAACACAGGGTGTTCTAACAGGTTTAAAAAGACGCATCACAAATTGGATCGTTAATATCAGGAAGCAATATCGCTTTATGAACATTGCTTCCTGATTGTCAGGAGACGGTAATCAATAAGGGAAGCCCGCAACATCCAGGTCAATCGACCAGACTGCACCGGCTCCGGTTAAGTACAGGGTTTTACCTTCAGCACCGCCGAATGCGGCGTTGGTAATATTGGCATCAACACCAATTGTCGCCAGATGCTCGCCCGCCGGGGTAAACACACGAACGCGCTGTGCCGTATGTTCTGTTACGTAAATATTACCCAGACAATCGATGGCCATACCATCGGGGACCTGGATATCCTCAACCAGATTTTTTCCTTCACCCGGCTGGCCGTCAACAATAGGATAAGCACGCAGAAATCCCTTTTCACCACCGCCCGCGACATAGAGCGTATCCTGTGCTGGCGACAATGAAATTCCATTGGGGTTGGTGATGCTATCGTCGACAACCGTCACACTGCCGGACGCAGAGACACGGAATACATGGGTTTTTTCTTGTCCACCAGCCGCGGCACTGCGTTGAAAATCCGGATCGGTAAAATAAATAGTACCGTCGCGCGCCTCTGTTAAGTCATTGGGTGAATTGAACGGATTGTGCTGATACTCACCCACAATTTTTTCACGCTCACCGGATTGCAGATCAAATCGTGAAATGGTTTTATCGGCATGAACACCACCGATAAGAAAGCCCTCACTGTCGAGCGCTAAACCGTTAGTACCACTATCTGCGATGGCGGTTTCCATCGAGCCGTCTGCTTTAAGACGTTGAACTCGTGATGGGAATCCTTCCTGAAAGGTAAAATCAGAGAAATACAAGGCACCATTCAGCCAGACAGGCCCTTCATAAAGGCCGGGTTCAGTGCGCCGCGAATTAGCCGTTTCTATGCGGGTCGCGGTCAAGTCACCCGAGGGCGCTTTTCCTGGATTCGCCGGGCAAGTCCATGATGAATAACGGGGCACCACCGGCACTTCTTGTTTGGGGATGGCAGCGTCCACCATTTTTTGCTCTGCCTGGGATTCCGACTGTGGGGTTGTTGCTTCTTCGCAAGCAACCAAACCCAATATTGCTATGGCACTGATAATGGGATAAATAATTTTTTTCATTAAAGCGCGCTCCATATTTTTGCCCTCTATCACTCACGGACCTTTTATTTATTTAAATCTATCTAATGAGTATTTCAGATATGCCTTAAGAAGTTTTGCTGCTCAAAATGAGGCAGCCAACATAGCACAGCCGCCGATTAAAAACGCGGCTTAGCTTGGAAAAATCCCCGATAAGCCAGGCTTTCAGACCACAATGTTTATTAATTGATCGCTTACCTGACTTACATATGTCGCCAATGCGACCTATTTTACAGTTCCGTATAAAGCGCCGGCCTAGCCGGGATTCTGGTTAACAGTTTATAGGGGTTCATGTATAATTTGCGCCCAATTTACACCCCCTGCCAGGGTTGTGGATTCATCCATGTAGGTCATGGATAGTCTCCGGACGCAGAGATCCTGCCGAAGGAGTAATCTCACAAATCAGAGGATATAAACCGTGCTTGAAGCCTATCGCAAACATGTCGCAGAACGCGCAGCAGAAGGAGTTCCACCCAAACCACTCAATGCCGAACAAGTCGCAGGTCTGGTGGAATTACTGAAAACCCCTCCCGCTAACGAAGAACAAACCCTGCTTGACCTGATCACCAATCGCGTTCCGCCAGGCGTGGATGAAGCAGCCTATGTTAAAGCTGCTTTCCTGAGTGCAATCGTCAAAGGCGAAGCCATCTCCCCCCTGATTGATAAACCCCACGCGATCAAACTGCTCGGCATGATGCTTGGCGGATACAACATTGAAACCCTGGTCAATGCACTCGACGATGCTGAACTCGCTTCACTGGCCGCCGAGCAACTCAAGCACACCCTGCTGATGTTTGATGCTTTCCACGATGTGGAAGAAAAAGCCAAAGCCGGCAACGCTAACGCACAAGCTGTACTGCAATCCTGGGCCGAGGGCGAATGGTTCACCAAACGCGAAAAGGTACCGGAAAGTATCAAACTGACCGTATTCAAAGTCACCGGCGAAACCAATACCGATGACCTCTCTCCTGCGCCCGACGCCTGGTCGCGCCCCGACATCCCACTGCACGCCTTGGCCATGTTCAAGATGGTCCGTGAAGGGCTGACACCAGACGAGCCAGGCAGCATCGGCCCGATCAAACAAATCGAGCAACTGAAAACCAAAGGCTATCCGTTAGCGTTTGTGGGTGATGTGGTCGGTACCGGCTCTTCCCGCAAATCTGCCACCAACTCCGTGCTCTGGTTCATCGGTGATGATATGCCCGGCGTACCCAACAAGCGCACTGGCGGTGTTTGTATCGGCAACAAAGTAGCACCAATCTTCTACAACACGATGGAAGACGCGGGCGCACTGGTATTTGAAGCTCCCGTAGACAACCTGAACATGGGTGATGCTATTGAGATCCGTCCTTACGAGGGCAAGATTCTCAACATAGAAACTGGCGCGATCATTTCAGAATTCAGCCTGAAGTCCGACGTGTTGCTGGACGAGGTTCAAGCCGGCGGACGTATTCCACTGATTATCGGCCGTGGCTTGACCACGAAAGCCCGCGCTTCACTGGGCCTGCCCGCCAGCACGTTGTTCCGCCTGCCCCAGCCACCAGCCGACAGCGGCAAAGGTTATTCTCTGGCGCAAAAAATGGTGGGTAAAGCCTGCGGTACCGCCGGCATTCGCCCAGGTACTTATTGCGAGCCCTACATGACCACCGTAGGTTCCCAGGACACCACCGGCCCAATGACTCGCGACGAGCTGAAAGACCTGGCCTGTCTCGGTTTCTCTGCCGACCTGACCATGCAATCCTTCTGTCACACCGCTGCTTACCCCAAGCCGGTAGACATTGAAACCCAACATACCCTGCCCGACTTCATCATGACCCGTGGCGGTGTATCCCTGCGTCCGGGTGATGGCATTATCCACAGCTGGCTGAACCGCATGCTGCTGCCCGATACGGTCGGCACCGGCGGCGACTCTCATACTCGCTTCCCTATCGGTATCTCTTTCCCAGCCGGTTCCGGCCTGGTGGCCTTTGCCGCAGCAACCGGCGTTATGCCGTTGGATATGCCGGAGTCTGTTCTGGTCCGCTTTAAAGGTGAGATGCAGCCCGGCATTACACTTCGCGATCTGGTTAATGCCATCCCGCTTTACGCCATCAAGCAAGGCTTGCTGACTGTAGAGAAGAAAGGTAAGACAAATATTTTCTCTGGACGCGTTCTGGAAGTAGAAGGCCTACCCAAACTGAAGGTTGAGCAGGCTTTTGAAATTTCTGACGCATCTGCTGAGCGTTCTGCTGCCGGTTGTACCATCAAGCTGGATAAAGAACCCATCATTGAGTATCTGAACTCCAATATCACCATGCTGCGCTGGATGATCGAACAAGGTTACGGCGATGTCCGCACCCTTGAGCGTCGTGCGCAAAAAATGGAAGCCTGGCTGGCTAATCCGGAGTTAATGGAAGCCGACGCCGATGCGGAATATGCAGCAATTATTGAAATTGATTTGGCCGACGTAAAAGAACCTATTCTCGCCTGCCCTAACGACCCGGACGATGTAAAAGTATTGTCTGAAGTTGCCGGCGCCAAGATTGATGAAGTCTTTATCGGTTCCTGCATGACCAACATCGGCCACTTCCGCGCCGCCGGTAAATTGCTTGATGCCACCAAAGATGAATTGTCTACCCGTTTGTGGATTGCTCCACCGACCAAGATGGACGAGCATCAATTGATGGAAGAAGGCTTCTACAACATTTACGGCCGCAAAGGTGCACGTACCGAAATGCCCGGCTGCTCATTGTGTATGGGTAACCAGGCGCGCGTCGCGCCTAATTCGACTGTGGTATCGACCTCAACTCGTAACTTCCCCAATCGTCTCGGCAACGGCGCCAATGTGTATCTGGCATCGGCAGAGCTGGCGGCGGTCGCGGCGGTGTTGGGCAAGCTGCCCAACTTTGAGGAATACATGCAGTACGCGCAGAAACTCGACAGCATGTCCGGTGATATTTATCGCTACCTCAACTTCAATGAAATTGAGAGTTATCAAAAATCGGCTGACGAAGGCAAGCGCATTGCTGCCGTGGAAATTCAAACAGTCGCTGTTTAAGAAAGATTGTTGACCAATAAAAAACCCGCTTCGGCGGGTTTTTTATTGGTTGCAAGATTGAGATATTGAATTTACGGCACCGATTTTTCGCGATAAATCGTTTCTACCAAACCTTCTTTATCGCTGTCATGAGGTAATTGCCAAAACATAATACCGCCGAGCTGGTGGGCTTTTATGTATCCCACTTTAGCTGAGATGGAACGTTTGTCATCGAAGGTAGCGAAGATCTTTTTCTTCTCATTATAAATAATGGGCGCCTTGGCGATATTATCCCAGTAGTAAACATAGCCCTCTTCCGGAACGTACACCGTTGCGTAATCTTTAAATTTTTCCCCTTCTATGTGTTTTCCAGGCTGATATAAACCCAGATTCACATTTTCGACATCCTCCCAGGAGCGCGCATAAAACGCGGCGCCGATGACGATCTTTTCCGGGGGAACGCCTTGGCTCAATAAAAACTGTACAGCGTTATCCGTAGAATCTTTTTGTTCGGGTGTTGAATACAAAGCCGTGTGATGCCCGGTGTGCGGTGTTGCACCATTGACGATGTCGTAACTCATCAGATTGACGTTATCAAACAACGGCATGATTGCATCCCAATCCACCGCATTTTGCAGGAAATTATCAAAACCACCGGCGGCAAAACTTAACTCATAACGTTCACCGAAGCTATCGCGTAATGCTTGAGTCAACGAGGTGAAATTATCTTTATCGTAATCTGCATAGGGATGACCCGGATGACCCGGAATCGTTGGATACTCCCAATCCAGATCGATGCCGTCTGCACCATATTCTTCAATGATAGCCAATGTAGATTGCGCAAAGGCTTGACGATTCTCTGCACTGTTAAAAACGGGGGAACAGGTTTCACAGCCACCCCAACCACCGAGTGATAACATCACTTTAAGATGTGGATATTGATTTTTTAATGCAACGAGGCGTTGCAGCGCCAGTTTATCTGCATCCGAATCCAAACTGAGTTGATTGCCGTTCAAGTGCAGAAAACTGTAGATAATATGGGTGAGGTGATTGAAGTTGTAGCGCTCCAGGTCAGAACCATCCCCCATGTAATAAGCAATCACTTTAAAATCGTGCAAAGGTGGTTGTTTCGACATGACAGCGGTGTCACTCTCTGTTTGTGGTTGAACAACGTCAGAAGAAGATGTGCCATCATCCTGACAACCCAGCAACAGGATTGCCAACAGCACACTGCAACAACAAAGGTAAAAGGATTTCATAAATAGTAGACCCCGTATTGAAGGAATATCATTGCCAATATCATTTTATTTTTCGGGCATTGCCCGGCCAAGCAAGGTTATAGTGCTATAAACAGCGACCAATTAAAAAGGAAGTTTTGTTAAGGAGTGCTTAACTCATTCGCTTTTGCATTGCTAATAA
>CAMPIG010000297.1 GCA_946886255.1 uncultured Cellvibrio sp.
GCGGCAGCCTGGTCCTGGATTGATCCGATTATCGAAGCCTGGCAGCGCCCAGAGAATAATCCACAATTTTATAAGGCGGGTGGATGGGGGCCTCGTGGTGCGGATGAGATGATTCATGCCGACGGACGCGAATGGTTCAATATGGATGATGTATTTGCCAGCGAGGAAATTTAATGCTTGTTGAAAAATTATTTGATAGCCGCGCCGATATGATCGCGGCTTTGCAGGAAGAATGCCTTACCGCTTTGCGCGAAGCTGTGGACGGGCGCGGTGAAGCCACATTTATGGTGTCTGGTGGCAGTTCACCGGAGCCGTTATACAAAGCGTTGAGTGTGGCTGATCTAAAGTGGGAATCTGTATACGTTGCTTTGGTCGATGAACGCTGGGTTAATTTCGATCACGAAAAAAGTAATGAAGCTTTTATCGTTCGTACACTGATGCAAAACAATGCAGCCAAAGCCAATTTGGTCGGCATGAAAAATACAGCTGGGACTCCGGCGGAAGGGTTGGCAGATTGCGAAAGTGCGTACCAGCAATTGGCGCAGCCGTTTGATGTCACCATCCTCGGCATGGGCTCCGACGGACATACTGCGTCTTTGTTTCCTCATGCTGAAGGCTTGTCAGAAGCGCTGGATGTCAACAGCGAACATCTCTGTGCTGCGATCACGGCCAAGCAAAGCGAAGTGACGGGCGCAGCCGTTGAGCGGATGACCTTGAGTCTGGCTGGCTTGCTGCGTTCACGCTCTTTGTTGTTATTGATTACTGGCGAGGAAAAATTGAATGTGCTGCGCCAGGCCTTAGCGGGTACCGATGTAGCTGAAATGCCCGTACGTGCAGTATTGCAACAGCAACAGGTGCCGATCACCGTCTATTGGGCACCCTAGTATCTGGTGTGTTGTACAAACAAACCAAAACCATATTTTTAAATGTCTGGCAGTGAGGGATAAATAGTGGGTTTACCAGTCAACGAAATTGTCAAAGTCGCCCCCGTAATACCGGTAATGGTTGTGGAGCGTATCGAAGATGCTGTGCCATTGGCACAAGCACTTTATAACGGCGGTTTGAAAGTTCTCGAAATTACCCTGCGCACCCCTTGTGCCCTGGATGCTATTACCGCCATGGTTGAAAATCTTCCCGCCGATGCTGTGATCGGTGCCGGGACTATTATTACCCCCGCTGATCTGGAGAAGGCGGTAAAAGCTGGTTCCACATTTCTTGTCAGCCCTGGTACAACACCGGCTTTGATTGAAGCTGCAAAAGCGTCTGCTGTGCCTTTGCTGCCCGGCGTCGCGACACCCACAGAGGCTATGCGCTTGCTGGTAGAAGGTTTTACGCATCAGAAATTCTTCCCGGCGGAAGCGGCGGGTGGTATACCGATGTTGAAATCTATTGGTGGTCCGCTGCCGCAAATTACCTTTTGTCCGACCGGTGGTATTGATCTGGCCAAAGCGCCGACCTATCTGGCGTTGCCCAATGTGGCCTGCGTTGGTGGAACCTGGATGGCGCCCAAGGAATTGATGAAAGCGGGCCGTTGGGATGAAATTGAGCGTTTGGCCCGTGAAGCCGCCAGCCTGCCTCGTTAAGTGCGGGACGACTATCGCATGCGCGTGCTGGTTGATAGCACGCGCATGGCTTTTTAACGTTATTGCATTAAAACCCACATCTGTGGTGTTGATAAATTAACTGGAGAACCTGTAATGACTATCAGAGTAGCTATTAATGGATACGGCCGCATTGGTCGTAATGTCTTACGTGCACTGTACGAATCTGGCAAGCGCGAGCAAATTCAAATTGTGGGTATCAACGACCTGGGTGATGCCAACCTGAACGCGCATCTGACCAAATATGATTCTGTCCACGGCGCATTTAACGGTAGCGTTGTGGTCGATGGTGACAAGATGATTGTTAATGGCGATGCTATTCGCATTACGTCTGAGCGTGATCCGACCAAACTGCCATGGGCTGAGTTAAAAGTTGATGTGGTTTACGAATGTACCGGTATCTTCACTAGTAAAGATAAGGCTGGCCAGCACCTGACTGCAGGCGCCAAGAAAGTGATTATTTCTGCTCCGGGAACCGATGTTGACGCTACCGTAGTATTTGGTGTGAATAACAATGTGTTGAAGGCTACCGATACCGTTATCTCCAATGCATCTTGCACCACCAACTGTCTGGCGCCTATCGCCAAAGTGTTGAACGACAACTTCGGCATTGTCCAGGGTTCAATGACCACCATTCACTCCTACACCAACGACCAGGTGTTGTCGGATGTATTCCACAAAGACATCTACCGTGCTCGTTCCGCCACGCAGTCCATGATTCCAACCACAACCGGTGCAGCTAAAGCCGTAGGGCTGGTATTGCCGGAATTGAAAGGCAAGCTCGATGGTATTTCTGTGCGTGTGCCGACTATCAATGTATCGCTGGTCGACCTTAACGTACTGGTTGAAAAAGACGTGAGCGTAGAAGCCATCAATGCCGCTATGCAGGCTGCTGCGACAACTGAAATGCCGGGTGTACTGGCTTATGTTGACGAACCGCTGGTATCTGTCGACTACAATCACAATCCGCATTCTTCCAACTATGATTCCTTGCAAACCAAGGTTTATGGTAAGTGGGTAAAAGTATTGGCCTGGTATGACAACGAGTGGGGTTTCTCCAATCGCATGCTGGATAACACTCTTGCTCTGATGCAAGCTAAATAATCCGAGAGAGCGTTATGTTAAGACGTACAAAAATCGTCAGTACCTTGGGGCCAGCTTCGGAATCAGCCGAAGTCCTGGAGCAGTTGATTCTGGCCGGTGTGAATGTGGTTCGCCTGAACTTCTCTCACGGCTCGCCCGAAGATCATCGCCGCCGTGCGGAAATGGTGCGCGAAATTGCAGCCAAGCATAAATTGTATGTGGCTGTATTGGGTGATCTGCAAGGTCCCAAGATTCGTGTTGCCCGCTTTGCTGAAGGTAAGATTCAGCTGAAGGTGGGCGATAAATTTATCCTCGATGCTGCATTACCGCGCGATGCTGGCGACCAGCATCAGGTGGGTATTGATTACAAAGAGCTGCCCAACGATTGCCGTCCAGGCGATAAATTGCTGCTCGATGATGGTCGGGTTGTTCTGGGCGTTGATCGCATCGAAGGCACCAAGATTTACTGCACCACCCTGGTGGGCGGCCCCTTGTCCAACAACAAGGGTATCAATCGTCAGGGCGGTGGGCTAACAGCGCCGGCGCTCACAGAGAAAGACCTGGCGGACATCAAGACCGCTGCTGAGATTGATGTTGATTATCTTGCTGTCTCTTTTCCGCGTAGTGCCGAAGATATGAACTATGCGCGTTCATTGTTGGAAGCTGCTGGTGGCAAAGCGGGCCTGGTATCAAAAATTGAACGAGCGGAAGCGGTGGCTGACGATGCCGTGCTGGATGATATTATCCGTGCGAGTGACGCCGTCATGGTGGCTCGCGGTGACTTGGGTGTAGAGATTGGTGATGCGGCGTTAATCGGTGTGCAGAAGCGCATCATCGAACGTTCGCGTGCGCTGAATAAAGTCGTGATCACGGCGACCCAGATGATGGAGTCCATGATCAACAGCCCGCTGCCAACTCGTGCAGAGGTCTTCGACGTAGCAAACGCGGTACTTGATGGTACTGACGCTGTTATGTTGTCGGCAGAGACTGCCGCCGGTAGTTTCCCGGTGCAAACAGTCGAGGCAATGGTGCGTATCATCATCGGTGCAGAAAAGCATCCTATGGCGAGTTTTAGTAAATATCGTATGGATGAGGAATTCACATCCATTGATGAATCCATCGCCTTGGCAGCAATGTATACAGCTAACCATCTGGATAAAGTGAAAGCGATTATTGCCTTTACCGAATCTGGCAGCACCCCGAGATTGATGTCACGTGTGGGCTCGCAATTGCCGATCTTTGCGTTCTCTCGGCATATGCATACCCAACGCCGTGTGGCACTTTATCGCGGGGTTTATCCTGTACCTTTCGATACCGCGAGCACGCCGTGTGCAGATGATTATTTGCGAGCAGTGAATAATCTGAAAGATGCGGGTGTCCTGGTGGATGGTGATCTGGTGATTCTCTCTAGTGGTGACACTAACCTACTCGGTGGCACAAACACCATGAAAATTCTGCGGGTCGGGGATACACTTTAACCGAATCTTCCTGATTATTCGCAGTCAAAAACGGCAGCTTGTCTGCCGTTTTTTATGCCGGCATTGTCAGTTTTCCTCTTAAATAGCGCTATTGCCACGGAGCTCTCGTGTTCAGAAGTTTATGTTTGTTATGTGTTGGACTGTCTTTGAATGCTGCCGTTTTTGCCTTGGAATTTCAGGGTACATGGCAGCAGGGAGCTGTGCTTCTGGGGCGTGTTCCAGCGGGTATGCAAATTGAATTTATGGATCGCTCCGTGCGCATTGCCGATGATGGTCAATTTGTTATCGGATTAGGGCGCGATGCAAAACCCAAGGTTGTTGTGACAACAATTGATAAGGATGGCAAACGCCAGGAGCATGAATTTACTGTTGCTACGCGCCAATACAATATCCAGCGTGTTACCGGTGTCCCTCAACGCACGGTGACGCCTTCTCCTGAACAAATCGAGCGCAGTCGTCGCGAGGCCAGGATGGCAGCGGACGCTCGCACGGCAGACTTACCTTTACGGGATTTTACGCAACCATTTAAATGGCCGCTCGTAGGGCGTATCACCGGCGTGTACGGAAGTCAGCGTTTCTACAATGGTGAGCCTAATTCCCCCCATTATGGGATAGATATCGCTGCGCCAACCGGTACGGAAGTAAGGGCGCCGGCGGGAGGAATAGTCACCCTGGTCCATCCCGATATGTTTTTCTCTGGTGGCACCTTGATTGTTGATCATGGGCATGGCCTATCCTCAACATTTATTCACCTTCACAAGATCCTTGTTGAAGAAGGTGATCGTATTGAGCAGGGGCAGGCTATTGCGCAAGTTGGCGCCAGTGGTCGCGCTACCGGACCCCATCTGGATTGGCGCATGAATTGGTTCGGAGAGCGAGTTGATCCCTCCCTGTTGGTAGGGCCGATGCCCGAACTGAAACCGGTTGCGAATAAGGAATAATCCTCACTATTCGCTGCCTCAACCTATGACAACCATAGCGCAAGGCTAGAGACAGCCTCCTGCCCGACAGTGTAAGATACCGCCCTTTTAACCGCTTGGCCGTCGGCTGCGAGTGACGGTTGTGGATCAAGAAGAGTCAGTATCATGATCGATAAAAAACTTCTCAGTATTTTAGTATGCCCTGTCAGTAAGGCCGAGTTGGATTATCAACCGGAAAAGCAGGAATTGGTCTGTTGGGCGAGCGGTCTGGCTTATCCTATCCGCGACGGCATTCCCGTCATGCTTGAAAGTGAAGCTCGTCAATTGACGATCGAAGAAAAGGCGCAACGTAAAAATTGATCGTTGACTGATATTTTACCTATTCCATTGCCATGCAGAGTTGATGAACGATCTATGAAGAGCGCTGAAATTCGCGATGCTTACCTGAAATTTTTTGAGAGCAAAGGGCACACCATTGTCCCCAGCAGCTCATTGATTCCGGGTAATGACCCTACACTGCTATTCACCAATGCGGGGATGGTGCAGTTTAAAGATGTTTTTCTGGGTGGCGACAAACGCAGCTATAGTCGCGCGACCAGTTCTCAACGTTGTGTGCGCGCCGGTGGCAAACATAACGATTTGGAAAATGTGGGCTACACCGCACGTCACCATACATTTTTTGAAATGCTGGGCAATTTCAGTTTTGGTGATTACTTCAAGCGCGATGCTATCCAATTTGCCTGGGAATTTTTGACAGAAGTCTTGAAGCTTCCCAAAGAACGTTTATGGGTAACAGCCCATATTTCCGATGATGAAGCAGCTGATATCTGGGTTAAGGAAATCGGCGTGAGCCCGGATCGTATTTCGCGTCTTGATGCAGATAATTTCTGGCAGATGGGTGACACAGGCCCCTGCGGTCCCTGTACCGAAATTTTTTACGATCATGGTGAAGATATTCCCGGTGGGCCACCGGGCAGTGAGAATGATCATCTGGATCGTTACATCGAAGTCTGGAATGTGGTGTTCATGCA
>CAMPIG010000298.1 GCA_946886255.1 uncultured Cellvibrio sp.
TTACAGACTAAATATAAATAGAGTAGAAGATAGTTATAGATCCTATACTGAAACCACATAAACCGCCATATAGCTCTACTTACTATACTCACTTTTTAATTTTGTTTTTCAAGATTGCTGCCTTGAATGAAAGAGGCAACGATTAATGTGCGGATGTATTGGATCATGTAAATCTCCCTATGAATGGAATTTTACCTACTATAGCATCACTTTATTTCACTGGCGAAGGTGCTCTGAGCATGGCTGTCATCGTCGGTGATGTGCCTGATTGAATCTCTCCGATCACCTGAAACCCATGTCGTTTATAAAGCGGAATATTTTTGGGATTAGAAGACTCAAGATAAGCCAATGAACCTTCGCGGTCACATTGTTGTGTTACATGGCTGAGTAACGCAGAGCCATAACCCTTGCCGTGCAAGACGGGGTCGACACCCATCAAGGGTAGATACCAATGTGGTGCGGCGGGATGGAACTGTTCCATTTTTTCTATTACTGCGTAAACATCACCAAGCATGACCGATGACACACTAGCCTCAAAAATTTCTCCCATGGCGTCCTCATCCGGGCTGACCCCAGGTGGTAACCACAAAGCTGCACCACGATGGTCGACTGTACAATGCGCGCTGCTACTTTGAAATGCACTACCACCAAATGCCCGAATGAACTGCGGCATTACGTCGAGGTACTGGGACACATCAGGCCATGACCAACGAGCCATGGGATCAGTAGCAAAAGCCAAAACAATGGTGTTAATAATGGATAACTCGTCTGATGCAGAAGCATTCATTATGTCGGGTGCCATAAGCGTTCTCCGTAAGTTGGTAATAGGTTTGGTGATACCCGATAGTCGAACAGAAGGTTTTGAAATCGACAACCCTAATAAAGAAGATGTCGACAAACTTATCAAACCGTTTTTCCTCACCGAAGAATTGAGTGACACGCCTACTTCTAGCGGCCTGATTTATCTTTGATTTCAGATACTTGGTTTATAACTTGCGTGTTAATAGCGTCAGCGTTTCCTGACGTCAAAGTAATAATATTTCAGGAGGATTTGGCCATGAAAGTTTATCCTTTAGTGTCTGCAATGTTTCTTCTTTTTCTCGCTTCGCTATCACACGCTTATATTGTCGAGGATGTTTTGACCTTTAATAAGGTGTACAACTCCGGTGACTTCGTGACGCTGGCGCATGATATGCGAAAGCACGGTTTTGTTCCCGACGGCACCACACCGTCATTTACATTGAAACTGGAATTACGCGATCCGAACAATGGGCAGTGGGAAGACCAATGGCCGTTCTATATGGTGTCCCAAGGTCACGGATTTGATTTTGGAAGAGTTTCACCGGAAGGCTTTGTGATCAACCCCGCGCCGTTTTTTATCAATAGCAAGGGTTATTCTGATGCACGTTTTACGGTGCTTGAGGGAAGCATCTGGATTGGCAGATCTATTTTGACGATGGATATAAAGCCTGTGCCTACACCGAGCTCGGGTGTGTTATTGATTGTTGGAGTGGTTGGTATGCTGTTGTTGCGGCGTCGGTATAAGAATTTAGCAAATGATAGAAATTTTACTGGGTTAGCCTAATCAGCTTTTTGATACGACGTAAACGTCTTTTCTGCCGTTGTATTGTCGGATTACGCCTTTGGCTAATCCGACCTACGTTTTTATCTACTCGAAATTGATTTAGATTTCCAGCCAACAGGCTTTGGATTCTTCGTGGATTGTCTTAATGTTCTTGGGGTTAAAAGGGGCGTCAAGTGTAGCTACGGCTATAGAAACCCAATCAGGATACTTTTTACTGCCGCTCCATTCGATATTAGAGCCACAAATGCTACAAAACTTTCTAACAACACTCGACGAGGAATTATACGAGGTCAGCAGCTCTTTTCCTGAGGCATATATCAGGTCTGATTTAGGAAGACTCGCATAAGTTGCAAAAGCAGCACCATGCTGCTTCTGGCACATCTTGCAGTGGCAATGCGTCACAGCTTTTGGCTCAGAGGTTAATTCATACGACACGGCGCCGCATAGACAGCTACCTTTGTGCATAATCATACCCGCGCCACTTTAGACTTTGTAAGTAACTACTGCTCATTCGCTACTTTATCCCAAACGTAGCCATAACCAGAACGATTGATGAAGCCACCTATGGAGTGTGAAACTTTTTCACACCAGAATTCAGACCCTTCAACCCAAGGGAAGCCATCATTTTTCTCAAGCTCAATAGAACAATCAACCATTTTCCAATAGAAATAGCTAATGCGTTTAGCATCTTCTTCTGTTGATATCTTTTCTTCATTGATTATTTCTATAACAGTTTCGTCAGATAGCTTTTCGGCAAAGAACAATATAAACTCTTTTTCCTCTGGAAATTGATATTTGATCATAATACGTTACCCGCATTCCTAATGATTGTCATGCGTTGCGCTACCAGCTTCAATTTCTGAATCAAAGTTGATAAGGGCATAACTTCAGTGGCTGTCAAAAAATAGTGTTCAGGGTTGCCCTGGTCAGCAACAAATTTCAAACCATCAGGGATATCTGCCTTTTCAAGAACCCAATATATATTAATCGTTTTGGTTGGGTTGTGTCTGACTTTGGTTTTATATACAACAGTAAGATTTTTTAGGGTTGTCGAAAATGAAAGCCCCATTTGGTTGTGTGGCTTTACCCATTTATAATCCTCAGATAAAAACCAGTCTTTTACACGAACTCCCTTTATTATTTTTTCGGACTTTCCTGCATCCCTAACACGATACAAAGTCGGATGACTTAATTTAAGGGTGGGCCTCATTAATAAAAGTTCGTACTCCTTTATGACATCGGCCAAATCACTCAATGTTTTAAATTGCTCAATCATTAATTAATCCTTTTCTCCCGGCCACTACAGCCTCCTGTTAATTTAAAGAAACTAAAATCAACCGCACTGCGCTATAGAACTATACGCTGACACGCCTCCCACAGAGCGTTCCTATTGGAGTCATACTTTAACAGCGAGTGAGCCTCATCAGCCGAGACCCATCTTAATTCCGAATGCTCGTCCGAAATAGTCTCGATGCCAGAACACTGTGTCATAAAAGCATATTCAGGAATGACGTGTTTGACGTCAGTCCAGCTTTCATGGTCACGATAATATATTTTTGGTAGAGTGCACATGCTTTCCAGCTGGACCCAGTTGTGCGCTTTTAATCCCGCCTCCTCATATAACTCTCGCTGAGCTGCCTCCAATGGGCTTTCGGCGTATTCACCTCCACCGGAGATTGCTTGCCAATACCCGCCATCGGCTCGCTTGCCGATGAGGAATTGAAGTTCGGCATCCTGCATTCGGTAAGGAAATACAATGACTTGAAATGGTGCTCTCATACGTCTTTTAACTATAAGTTTAGGCGGTAGCGAGCGGTCTATTTTTCTTAGGCAATGAAAGCGAGTAAAAAAGTAAGCCTATACTTTGTAAAATCGTTCCGATAAACGGTACCAAGATAGCTACAGGACCATAGGAACCCGGCGTTCCAAGCTTTATTAGGAATATGGATGCTACTGCAAATACTGAGGAGAAGAGTGAACCAAAGAAGAATAGCACCGTTGAAATTGTTCTTATTCGTAGCCATAAAATGGCAGATCCAATCAAATATATAAAGCTGAACAGCCATAAACCGTATGTGGATATTACCATTGATATTACTTGCGTATTGTTCATTAAGTCTTCCTTTTCAACGCGATCTAAAAGACAGCCTGCGAGTTGTTTTAAGTGGTTGGTTTAGAAACCAGTTTTGGATTCAGTAGAGATTGCTGAAACTTTTGTGCTCGATGTAAAGTAAATTTCAGAGCTGCCAGTAATCGCTTCGCCATATGGGTAAGCAGCCTGGAACACTACTTTTGCTTCATTGTTTAGCTCGAGCACCTTTTTATCGCTCACAAGAATGTTCCCGAGATTTTGGGTTTGCTCCCACCAGTGCGCCGTAACCTCTACACTAACAGCCGACTCATTTTAACAAGAAACATTGGAATTGCTACGTAGGAAGCAGCAAAGTATACAAGCGCGCCTACACCGACAATAAAAATGGTGGTAGTGATAGGCAGCAGTTTCCTGATCCCAAACAACCCTTCTGTTGTTGATGCATTACGGCATACTGGGAGAAGAGTGCTAATGGTGTGAGGAATGGCATTCTATGTATTTCTAGTACTTAGTTTTTTCCCTCTGAAATAACAGTATATAAAAGTAGAAATACAAAACAACTTTAGGACTAGAAGCCCTGCGGGCCGCCACCATGCCCCCGTCCTAGCTTCTATTATGTCTGATATACCAAACATGCAAAACGCAACAGCTGCGATGACGAGAAGAATCAACCAATTACTATCTTTTCGTCTAACTGTAGCCGCAATCAACATCCCTGCACCAACAACAAACCAGAAGGCGGCTTCCAAATAATTAAAGGTTTCAATGGTCATAGCCTATAAATATCAAGGATTTTTTCCTTTGGCATTTTCTAGATCCTCGTTAGGTGTTAGTTAAGCTTGCTTATTTTCACTGCAATAAACTTTCTAAATATTTCTCTAGCTCATAAAAACTGTTTGGTGGATTATTTGTAGACACCGAGAGAAATGGACCTGGCCCATAATCAGTTAATATGTACCAGCCTAACTGCCTTGGCTTGTTAACTGATTTTCTTAAGGTCATCCCTTAGCTCTAGAGCCCTTGGCTTACCGATATTTCTTGCTAAACCCAAAAAAGACAAAAATTGAATGAAACGCCATGCTGGATCACATTGATCACGTTCAATACCAATACGAGCCGACTCTGGAAACGCATGGTGATTGTTATGCCAGCACTCCCCGTAAGTAAGCAGGCCCAAACCGGGAATGTTCGATGCCTGAACCGAGGCATTTTTAACTCGCCATTTTCCAGGGCCTGGGTTGTGGCAAAAGTACGTAATAGACCAATGACCAACGACGCTAACGGACACCCTTACAAAGATTCCCCATACCACAAACGCCCAACCGCCGATCAAATACAGTATTACTGCAAGTAGAAGCTGGTGGTACCGCCAGGTAGACTCAAGACACTGGTAGAACCTATCTGAGAGATACTTGGTTTCGATATTTACAGTAGGCGGATGTTTAAATACAAACTTTGATGTTAGCTGCCACCACACGTCAAGGAAGTAACCCCGCTTGTGGGAGAAATAGTCATGACATTCTGCCTTACGTTGCGCCCAATCCCTTATGTCATGAATCCTTATGATTCCGTATGGCCCCGACATGCCCACAAGAACACCTATATAAATGAGCAGCTTTTCCAAAAGCGAGTGGCACTCATAGGTTCGGTGAATCATCATACGGTGCATTCCCGCACTATGACCTATAAGGAGTGAAAAGTAAGTTAAAACCAAGAACAAAATAAACGCGTAAAGACTGAAGGTAAGCGGAGCAAAAACCACCGCAGCACTGATCATTCCAAGAATCCATACAAGTTTAGGCGGGTCATATACAACACGACCTTCGACCGGGCTTGCTCCTCGGTCATCAACTCTTAGAACTGGTTCCATCATTGTTCTATGCTCATTCAGTTAACGCCGCGCTCTACGACAAGTTTGGAGCGCAGCGGAAAAATTGTCCGACAGAAGCGCCTAGTTAGTTATCTTAGTAGAGGCTTATCTCATAACTGACAAGCACCTATTTAATATCTGTCTGTTTCCGATTATTATCAACTTTAGCTTTTTCCTTGTTCTGGTTATGTTTTGAAATAACATTTTCACTGAATCATAGTATGTTCGGGAGGTGTAAATCAGCTTCCCATCTTCCCCATACGAGAAGTATTGATCTATTACCACGGCAACATTGTCAAATTCTTGACCAATGACCCGGTGTGAATTTTTACTAAAAAGCTGCGAGTATGACTCATGATGTTCATTACTGTATTGAGAGGGCGTCAACCTAAGAACCTCCCATCCCTCACCACTTATGAGGGAAATATAATTTTTAACATTTGATGAATCTGTAAAATAATCGAAGTCAACATTCCCGCAATTAGATACAGCGATATCATTCCTCTTATTATCGAACAGAACTTTAA
>CAMPIG010000299.1 GCA_946886255.1 uncultured Cellvibrio sp.
GTATTGCACCACACCCCCTCGCCCGCCGATATCTTTGCGGATTTAAGCAAAGCGCTGACACCCGGCGGCGCGTTGCTAATTACCGATTTATGCCGCCATGAACAAATCTGGGCACGCGACGCCTGCGGTGATTTATGGCAGGGTTTTGAGCCACAGGACTTTGGTCGTTGGGCAAAAGCGGCGGGACTGGAAGAAGGTCAAAGTATTTATTTTGCGTTGCGTAACGGTTTTCAAATTCAACTGCGTCAATTTTTTAAACGCTGATCCTGCGTTATTTTTTTTACTGAGGGAAACATCATTATGTCCGAATATTCCGTCTTTACGTCTGAATCTGTTTCTGAGGGCCATCCCGATAAGATGGCGGATCAAATTTCCGATGCGGTATTGGATGCGATCCTGAAAGATGATCCGAATGCGCGTGTGGCCGTAGAAACCCTGGTGAAAACCGGCATGGCGATTGTTGCCGGTGAGGTGCGCACGTCGACTTATGTGGATCTGGAGGATTTAATTCGCCAGGTGATCCTCGACATTGGTTACAACTCCAGTGACGTGGGTTTTGATGGTGCGTCCTGTGCGGTATTAAATGCGATTGGCAAACAATCTTCCGATATCGCCATGGGTGTAGATGAAGCGGACAGTAAAGATCTGGGCGCGGGCGATCAGGGTTTGATGTTTGGTTATGCCACCAACGAAACTGATGTATTGATGCCGGCGCCGATTTATTTCGCACATCGTTTGGTGGAGCGCCAGGCGTATCTGCGCAAACATAATGTGCTGTCCTGGTTGCGGCCGGATGCAAAAAGCCAGGTGACCTTACGTTACGAAAACGGTAAGCCGGTAGCGGTGGATGCGGTGGTGTTGTCGACGCAGCATTCACCGGATGTGAAACAGGCGGATATTCGTGAAGCGGTGCGCGAGGAAATTATCAAGCAGGTGTTGCCTGCTGAGTGGTTGCACGCGGATACGCAGTATCACATCAATCCGACCGGACAATTTATCATCGGTGGACCGGTGGGTGATTGTGGTTTGACGGGCCGCAAAATTATTGTGGATACCTACGGTGGTATGGCGCGGCATGGTGGTGGTGCGTTTTCCGGTAAGGACCCATCGAAGGTGGATCGTTCGGCGGCGTATGCGGGCCGTTATGTGGCGAAGAATATTGTGGCAGCAGGTTTGGCTGATCGTTGTGAGATTCAGGTGAGTTATGCGATTGGTGTGGCGGAGCCGACGTCGATTTCGATTAATACGTTTGGTACGGGTCGGCTGCCGGATGCGGAGATTGTGAAGATGGTGCGGGAGCATTTTGATTTGCGGCCGCGTGGGTTGATTGAGATGTTGGATTTGAAAAGGCCGATTTATCGGGCGACGGCGGCTTATGGGCATTTTGGTCGGGAGTTGCCGGAGTTTACTTGGGAGAAAACTGACAAGGCGGATGTTTTGAAAAAATATTTATAGGTGGGGGCGTTGAAGCTGGATCAAGGGTTCGAAACACGCCGTGAATCCGTCCGTGGAGGCTCAGCACCGACATCCATGTCGGTGATGGTTTCGAACCCTTGATCCAGCTTCAACTTCACATCGATAGCAAATTACTTTTTAAAAAATTTTCAATTATTGCCAACATTAATTTGACAGAAACTGGCAGCAAACGGCGGCCACGCAAACACAGGATTTTATTATGAATATCGCTGCAAATTTTACTGACTATAAAGTCGCTGCAAAGACTACCGAACAATTTCAAAAAGAGGCTTATTGGGGTCGCAAGGAGATTGAGATTGCTGAGGGTGAGATGCCGGCGTTGATGGCGTTGCGGCGTAAGTATAAGGACAGTAAGCCGTTGGCCGATGCGAGGATTATTGGTTGTATTCACATGACGATTCAGACGGCTGTGTTGATTGAAACCTTGATTGAGTTGGGCGCGGAAGTGCGCTGGTCGTCGTGTAATATTTTTTCAACACAGGATCATGCGGCAGCGGCGGTTGCGGCGGCGGGAATTCCGGTGTTTGCGTGGAAGGGTGAGACGGAAGAGGAATTCTGGTGGTGTATTGAGCAGACCATCTTGAAGGATGGTAAGCCGTGGGCTGCAAATATGATTCTGGATGACGGTGGTGATGTGACGCAGATTATCCATGAGAAGTATCCGCAGATGCTGGATAAGATTCATGGCATTTCTGAGGAAACTACGACCGGTGTTCACCGTTTGTTGGATATGTTGAAGAAGGGTACCTTGAGGGTGCCGGCGATTAATGTGAATGACTCTATCACCAAGAGCAAGAACGATAACAAGTACGGTTGTCGTCACAGTTTGAACGATGCGATCAAGCGCGGTACTGACCATTTGTTGTCGGGCAAAAAAGCGCTGGTGATTGGTTATGGCGATGTGGGTAAAGGCTCAGCGGCGTCGCTGCGTCAGGAAGGTATGATTGTTAAAGTCACCGAGATTGATCCGATCTGCGCCATGCAGGCATGTATGGACGGTTTTGAGGTGGTGTCGCCGTATAACGATGGCATCAATACCGGTAAGTATGAAGATATTAATCACACCGTTTTGGGTACAACTGATCTGGTGGTTACCACCACTGGCAACGTGAATGTGTGTGACTCGGCGATGTTGCGCGCATTGAAACGTAGCGCAGTGGTGTGCAACATTGGTCACTTCGACAGCGAGATTGATACAGCTTATATGCGTAAAAATTGGGAGTGGGAAGAAGTGAAGCCGCAGGTGCACAAGGTGTATCGCGATAAGTCAACTAATGACCATTTGATTATTTTATCTGAAGGTCGTCTGGTAAATCTCGGTAACGCAACCGGTCATCCGTCGCGCATTATGGATGGTTCGTTCGCGAATCAGGTATTGGCGCAGATGTATTTATACGAGCGCAAATTTGCGGATTTGCCAGCTGAACAAAAAGCTGAGTATTTGTATGTGCGCGTGCTGCCGAAAAAATTGGATGAAGAAGTCGCAAAAGATATGGTGGAAGGTTTTGGTGGTGTGATTACCAAATTGACGGTTCCACAGGCTGAGTATATCGGCGTGGAAGTGGAAGGTCCTTTCAAACCCGAAAGTTATAAATACTAATTATCAGAACCCGTAGGTCGGATTAGCGTAGCGTAATCCGACAGTGCACTACGAAAAGAAGTTTATACACGCATAACCACCTTTGTCGGATTACGCTGCGCTAATCCGACCTACGACAACATTGCAGAACAACAATATGACAGACTCTCAACCACGCTTAAGTTTTGAGTTTTTTCCGCCCAAGACACCGGAAGGTAAACAAAAGCTCATTCATGTACGCGACCAGCTCAACAGTTTCGCGCCGGATTTTTTTTCCGTTACCTATGGTGCCGGCGGTTCGACGCGCGATAACACCAAAGGCATTGTGACCAATTTCAAATCAGCGGGCATTGCCACCGCACCGCACTTGTCCTTTGGTGGTGACGATGAAGAAACCATCCTGGAATTATTGCAAGACTATAAAACAACAGGAGTAGATCGCATTGTCGCGTTGCGTGGTGATATGCCGTCCGGTGTCGGTGGTGCCTACCAATTGGTATATGCCAACGAACTGGTGGCGTTTATCCGCAAGCACTTTGGCGATCATTTTCATCTGGAAGTGGCGGCCTATCCGGAAATTCATCCGCAAGCCAAAAGTTATAGCGACGACATTGGCTACCTGAAAGGGAAATTTGATGCGGGTGCCAACAGCGGTATTACGCAATATTTCTTTAATCCGGACGCCTATTTTTATTTTATGGAGCAGTGTCATAAAGCCGGTATTGATCAGCCGATTTACCCCGGCATTATGCCGATTATCAATTATCGTAACCTGACCCGCTTTTCCGATACCTGCGGCGCCGAGATTCCCCGTTGGCTGCGCAAGGCGCTGGAAAATTTCGGCGAGGATGAAGCGAGCCTGAAAAGTTTTGGGGTCGACCTGGTGACCGAGTTGTGCGAAGTGCTGCTGGAAAATGACGCGCCCGGTTTGCATTTCTACACCATGAACCAGACCGAGCCCACGGCGCAAATCGTCAGCAATCTGGGATTAATTCCGACGGAATAATCATGACCGATAAAAACCACTGGGAAGACGTCTACCAAACCAAAGAAAGCAAGGCGGTCAGTTGGTATCAGCCTCATGCCGAGCTTTCTCTGGAATGGATAAAGGCCAGCGCACCGGACACTACCGCACGAATTATTGATGTCGGCGGCGGTGCATCCACATTGGTGGATGATTTGATTTCAACGGGCTTTTCCCAGCTTGTGGTACTGGATCTGGCGGAGGCTGCCTTGACGCAAGCCAAAGCACGTTTGAAAGAAAAGTCGGCTCTGGTGAATTGGCTGGTAGCGGATATCAATTCACCTGATTTAACGCTGGAGCCAGTGGATATTTGGCATGACCGGGCGGTGTTTCATTTTTTGACACAACCTGGTGAACGAGAAACTTATCGGCAACGGCTGCTGACAACGCTCACCTCGCACGGCACGTTTATTATCGCCACCTTTGCAGAGGATGGCCCAACTCAGTGCAGTGGTTTATCAGTCATGCGTTACAGTGCCGCTGACCTGACGGATTTTTTTGGTGAACATTTTTTACTGGTAGACACGCGCAAAGAAGTACATCAAACTCCCTTCGCCACGGCACAACAATTTCGCTATTGTTTATTCAAGAAACGTTTATAGATTCAACGTCCACCGGACACATCCAGTAACACACTTGTCGAATAAGACGCTTCGTCTGATAATAACCACAAAATTGCGCGGGCGACTTCTTCCGGATACCCGCCGCGCTGCATGGGAATAGCATTTTTTAAACGTTCAATACGTCCCGGTTCGCCACCACTCGCATGAATATCGGTATGAATCAATCCCGGTCTTACAGCATTGACGCGAATGCCTTCATCAATCACTTCTTTGGCGAGGCCGATGGTGAAGGTATCTACTGCGCCTTTCGATGCAGCGTAATCAACATATTCATTAGCCGACCCCAAGCGCGCCGCGATAGATGACACGTTCACAATCCCGCCACCCGTTCCGCCGCGTGCGGTGGACATACGCTTAATGGCTTCGCGTGCGCAAATAAAACTGCCGATCACATTGGTCGCAAATAGTTGTTCGAGATAGGCCGCAGTGGTGTCCGCCACGCGCCCCTGCTTAAGAATACCTGCGTTATTGACCAAGGCGGTGACGCGACCGAGTTGCTCGTCGAATTGTGCAAAGGCGCGCACAATATCGGTTTCTTTGCTCACGTCCATTTGCACGGCTACGGCCTTACCGCCCTTTTGCTGTATTTGCGTCACTATGGAAAGCGCGGCGAACTCTTGCTCACGATAGGTGATGCCGACGGTGTAGCCTTGCTCGGCAGCCAATAATGCAGTGGCTGCACCTATGCCGCGACTGCCGCCGGTGATGATGATGTTTTTCATTGCTTGCGCCCTTGTGAAAAGAATTAATCAATTTTAATTAAGCGTAGCAGCGAGGGTAGTGACAGTGAATAGGGAAATGTTGGGTTACAGCATCGAAGAAGTTGGACAGAGGTGTCGGATTACGCCGTTGGCTAATCCGACCTACGCGGCCACCTGAAGTAGGTCGCATTAGCCCGCAGGGCATAATCCGACCAGCCAGGTATTTGCAGATTTACACACGGGTTTTGGGCTGGGGCAATTCCGGTAGTCCCAATGCAGCCATGCCCAATGCTTGCTGGTAGTAATCGCTACTGCGCTGGGTTTCGCCCAAATTTTCCAGCAAGCGCGCCAACTCGGCAAAAGTTTCCGGGTCGCGTTTGATACGCAGGCTTTCGTTGAAATAATCCCGTGCGCTGCCCCAGATTTCATTGCGTAAACACAAACGCCCCAGCGTTAATAACAACACAGCATCACGCGGATGTTGTTTAAGCCAGGCTTCCGCTGTTGTCAGTTGTTGACGCGAATCGCGGCCACGCAGGCGACCATATAAATGCACCAACCCCGGATGCCACTCTTTACTGAGGGCTTTACGCACCAGGCTTTCAGCTTCCTGATCTTCAAAATTTATCGCCAGCTGCCGCGCATAGACATCGATCATGTCATTATCTT